>JANWXG010000202.1 GCA_025057335.1 bacterium
GTCAAAATCCCTGTCCTGCTATTGTATGGGGAGCTGGACAGGCGGGTCTCACCCCGGCAGGACGGCGAGCTGCTCTATGAGCAAGCTCGGGCAGCAGGAAACAGCCGTGTGACGTTGAAGATTTTGCCGGGCACCGCACATGCATTTAAAGTCTCGCCGACCGGAGACACGCAGGAGGTGCTGACCAACCCGCAGGTTCCCCTCGCGCCTGCGCTGGTAGACGCACTGAAAGAGTGGCTCTCCGCGCATTTGTAAACGATGGCACACGTTGCACTATATCGCAAATACCGCCCGCAGACCTTCGAGGACGTTGTCGGGCAGCAGCACGTAGCACAGACCCTGCAGAACGCCATCCGCACGGGCAAGGTCGCTCACGCTTACCTGTTCTGTGGTCCGCGCGGCACGGGCAAGACGACGACCGCGCGCCTGCTAGCGAAGGCGCTTAACTGCGAGCAGGGTCCGACCCCTACCCCGTGCGACCAGTGTGCCATGTGCGTGGCGATACGCGAAGGCAGGGCGGTGGACGTTATCGAGATGGACGCTGCCTCGGAAACGGGCATCGACGACGTGCGCGAGACCATCATCGAGAACGCGCAATACATGCCCCAGCAGGCGCGCTATAAGGTGTACATTATCGACGAGGTGCACGACCTTTCCGCCAAAGCCTTTGACGCCCTGCTCAAGACGCTGGAGGAGCCGCCTGCGCATGTGGTGTTCGTGCTGGCGACCACTGAGGTGCAGCGTGTACCTGTCACTATTCGCTCGCGTTGTATCCGCTTCGACTTCCGTCGCGCCTCGCTGGAAGACATCAGGAAGCGAATTCAGGTGGTGCTGCAACGCGAGGGGCTGACCGCTGCAGAGGATGCAGTGGAGGCGATTGCGCGTGTGGCAGATGGCTCCTTCCGCGATGCGCTCAGCCTGCTGGAACAGGTGCTGGCGTATGCAGAGGGAGGGCATGTGGACTACGAGACCGTGCGCTCCGTGCTGGGCATCGTAGATGAGGAGGCGGTAGGAGCGATAGTGAACGCTGCAGCGCGGGGCGACGTGGCGCAGGCACTGCGTGCTGCGGACGAGATGGTTCGTCGGGGGAGCAGTGTGCGCACCGTGCTGGAGGCGATTGCAGGACGGGTGCGCGACTTGCTGTATGCGCGCGTGGGCGCGCTGGAGCAGAGCCTGCCGTCGGCGCAGCTGGCGGCGTTGAAAGCGCAGGCGCAGCCCTTCACTGCCGATATGCTCAGCCAGATGCTGGACGTGCTGGTGCGGGCGCAGGCGCAGCTGCGCAACGTGCCCCAGCAGCGTGTGCTGCTGGACCTGGCGATGGTGCAGATTGCCAGCCTGAAACGCCCTTCAGAGGCAACGGTCTCCGCGCCCAGCGCCCCCCCTGTCACAGGGTCTGCCGTGCAGCGGGAACTGGTAGAGGAGAAAGAGGTCGCTCCTCCCATCACGGCGCCTGCTGTCATGCCGCCGAAAGCGCCCGACACGGGCGATGTCCAGGCGAAGCCCGTGCCCCAGGCTGCCGTGTCGGAGGCAGGGTCGTCGGAGCTGCTCAAGCTGGTGCAGGGGCGATGGGAGCAGATACTCGCGCGGGTGGCGGAGCGCAGTCGCGGGGGAGCTGAGGTGCTGCGGGAGGCGCGCCCCGTGCGTCAGGAAGGAGAGAATACTATCGTGCTGCAGTTTCACAAGGAGTTCCCCTACGCGCAAATGCAATCGGAGAAACGACGACAGTTCGTGGAGCAGACTATCTCGCGCCTGCTGGGCGGTCGTGCAGTCACTCTGCGGAGCGAACTGGTACCAGCGAGCGGCAAGTCCTCCAACGCGCCTACCCAGAGCGAGCAGCAGGATGACCTCGATGGGGTAGAATATGCACGGGAGGTCGCGCAAACCTTTGACGGCTACATCGAACTAGAGGGAGGTTAAGATGCGAAACCCCTTTGGCGCGAACCCGCGCGATCTGCAGAAGATGCTAGAACAGACCATGCAGCAGATGCAGAAGGCACAGGAGGAGCTGAAGAACCTGCGCATCGAGTCGTCGGTAGGGGGCGGGGTGGTAAAGGCGGTCGTGGACGGCACGGGCGAGCTGATTTCGATTGAAATCAACCCGATTGTGGTCGACCCCAACGACGTGGAGATGCTACAGGACCTGATTGTCTCGGCAGTGAACGAGGCTCGTGAGCAGGCGGTCGCTGAGGCGACGCGCCGAATGACCTCGCTACCGGGGATGCCGAATCTGGACTTGGGGAATCTGTTTTGAGCGATGGAGTACGCGAAGCCTCTGGCAAAGCTCATTCGCGAACTGGAAAAGATGCCTGGTATCGGACCGAGGTCGGCGCAGCGGTTGGCTTTCTACATCCTGCGCTTGCCACAGGAAGAAGCCCGTGCCCTCTCCGAAGCCATCCTGGAGGTGAAAGAGCGCATCACGACCTGCAGGCGTTGCTTCAACTTCACAGAGGAGGAGCTCTGTCCCATCTGTCGCAACCCCTTGCGCGACCCCTCCCTGCTGTGTGTGGTAGCGGAGGTGCGCGACCTGATGGCCATCGAGCGCACGCAAGAGTATCGCGGCGTCTACCACGTGCTGCAGGGCGTTATCTCGCCGATGGATGGGGTAGGAGTGGAACAGCTGCGCGTGCGCGAGCTGCTGCAGCGTCTACAGTCCGAACCCATACGCGAGGTCATCATCGCCATGAACCCCACCATCGAGGGCGATGCCACCGCGCACTACCTCTCCAAACTGATTAAGCCACTGGGTATCCGCGTGACTCAGCTGGCGCACGGCGTGCCCATCGGCGGCGACCTCGACTACGCCGATCAGGCGACCCTCGTCTCTGCCCTCGAATGGCGACGGGAATTGTAACGCTTGCCCCGCGCTGTATTTACTCCCTGTTGATGCCGATAATGTCAAGAAGAGGGGATACTGGTGCTAAGCCGTTGGGGCTGGCATCGTCGGCTGGTGTTTCCCTTCTCCTGCTGGGAAAAAGGGCGTGGGGATGAGAGTGAAGCTCTTGCTGCTCCGTATCCCCCGCTTGCAGGAAAGCAGGCCAGAGACGATTTTCGGCTCACCAGGAGGTTCGCCCTCCAACCAACGAAATCTGGGGGGCGAGGCTCCCGCCGAGCCGTCGGGGATGGTCGCGACGGAGCGCGACCCTCCAGAGATGGTTTGGAGCGCTCTGTCGCATCCGCAGGCGCACAACTGGAGGGCGAGGCTCCCGCCGAGCCGTCTACGTGGTCGCGACGGAGCCGACCCTCCAGAGATCGCTTGGAGGGATGCGCTCCGTTGCATCCGCAGGCGTCGAGCGGGGGCGGCGAAGGGGAGGTGTTTTGCTGTCATGCTGAGCCGAAGGCGAAGCATCTGAGGGACTCTTCGCTGCGCTCAGAATGACAGGGAGGCGCACTGACGTGCGCTACTACCAACACGGGGGCGAGGCTTTTGCCGAGTCGTGATGGCGTAACGGAAGTATACACTACGAGCACACTTGAAAGTGCACGGAAGTGCGCTACTACAAGCGTGTCCGCTTGTAGTATGGGCTTCAGCCTGCCGAGCTGTCGTCATGGTGGCGAGGACGAGGCTTGCCGAGTCACGAAATTTTGAACCCGTTTCTACAGAGAGTGTTTCGCCATGTATGGTCGGCGCAAGCTGGGAGAGATACTGATAGACCTCGGTCATATTGACCACGCGCAGCTAGAGGAGGCTCTCCAAGAGCAAGCACGCAGTGGGGGGCTGATTGGGGAGGTGCTGCTGCGACTGGGCTATATCAATGCCGACCAGCTGGCGGAGGCGCAGGCGGAGCAGTATGATGTAGACTACGAGAAGGTCACCCCTGAGAGCGTACAGCTTGAAGCAATCAACAAAATCCCCCCCGTGATGGCGCGAAGCATGCGCGTGTTGCCCCTGCGCGTCGAGGGGGAGCGGTTGGTCGTCGCGATGGAGAACCCGCTGGACGTAGACGCCATCGAGGTGTTGCGACGTCACTGCGGAATGTACATCAAGGTAGTCTATACCGCTCCTGAGGACCTGCATCAGGCTCTGGACTTTCATTACAGTGAGTCCGCTTTCGGTTCCGCCTCGCTCGATGAGGTCATCTCGGAGGTGGGCGCTCCGCACGAGAGCGGCGAGGAGAATCTGGAGGACCTGCGTCGGGCAGTAGAAGATGCTCCTGTCGTGCGCATTGTGAACTTGCTACTGGCGGAGGCGATTAGCGGGCGCGCCAGTGACATTCACCTCGAACCGCGCCGCACCCACATGGAGGTACGCTATCGCATCGACGGCGAGCTGCAGCACGTGCGCAACATCCCCCGCAACCTGATGGCGGCGTGCATCTCGCGCATCAAGGTGATGGCAGACATGGACATTGCCGAAAGGCGTGTGCCGCAGGACGGACGCATCACGATGCGGATAGAGGGAAGACAGGTTGACCTGCGTGTCTCCACACTGCCCATCCAGTATGGCGAGCGCGTGGTGATGCGCGTGCTGGACCGCGAGCGCAGCATCCGCCGACTGGACGAGCTGGGCTTTTCCGCAAAGAACCTGATGACCTTCCGCTGGCTGCTCCAGCGCCCTAACGGCATTATCCTGGTCACTGGACCCACTGGTTCGGGCAAAACCACTACGCTGTATGCTGCCTTGCGCGACATCCAGTCGGTCACGCGCAATA
>JANWXG010000203.1:0-4391 GCA_025057335.1 bacterium
CAGGGCAGATTTCTACGGCAACGGTGCATCCTCCTTGAGAGCCTGTTGAACGGGGGCGAGGCTTCCGCCGAGCCGTTGGGTTTTTAATGGCTGCGACGGAGCGCGACCCTCCAGCATTGTCATGCTGAGCCGCAGGCGAAGCATCTGAGAGGTTCTTCGCTCTGCACAGAATGACAGGAGGTGCTCAGGACGACTCGGAAAGACCCAGTGTGGACATATCGTTGGCAGCTGAGTACCAAAAGGAAACGCAGAACCATGAAACGACCTGTGGAACAGCATCCCTGGCGACAGTTCTCACCGCTCAACCTGGCGTATCTGGCGGAGATTTATGAGGTCTACCAGCGCAGTCCCCAGCAAGTGCCCGCCGCGTTTCGAGAGCTTTTTGAGCGTTTCGGGGCGCCCCCTGTGGCTGTCCCCACAGTGTCAGACAGGGTAGAGTATAGCTATCGGCAAATCGCGGGAGCAGTGTCTCTGGCGCGAGCGATTCGCTCCTACGGTCACCGCGCAGCCCAGTTGGACCCGTTAGGCACTCCCCCGCCTGGCGACCCCGCCCTCCTGCCTGAGACGCATGGCATCACGGAGGACGACCTGCGTACCTTACCCGCCGAAGTGATTGGCGGTGTTCTGAGCGCTGGCGCTCGTGACGCTTGGACGGTGATCCAGCGCCTGCGTGAGGTGTATCAGGGCACGCTGGGCTACGAGTTCGAGCATCTGGAGCGGGCGGAGGAGCGCCGGTGGTGGGAGGAGGCGGTGGAATCGCGCCAGTATGCCCCGTCCCACGACCCGATAGACGAGCTGGGATTGCTCCGCCGCCTGACCGAGGTGGGCGCCTTGGAGCGTTTCCTGCATCGGGCGTTCCCCGGACACATCCGCTTCTCTCTGGAAGGTCTGGGCATGATGATCCCCATGCTGGACGAGCTCATTGGCGCGGCGGCGGAAGCGGGTACACGCTACATCCTGCTGGGGATGGCGCATCGCGGCAGGCTCAACGTGCTAGCGCACATTCTCGGCAAGCCCTACGAGCAGATTATCGCTGAGTTTCTGGGTGTGTATCAGTCGCCTGGCGTCTCCTACAGCGGCAGCAGCGACGAGGGCTGGACGGGCGATGTGAAATACCATCTGGGGGCACGACGCGCCTACCGAGGCGGTGAGCAGGTTAGCGTAGAGGTGTACCTCGCCCCCAACCCGAGCCATCTGGAGTGGGTGAACCCCGTCGTGGAAGGCATGGCGCGCGCCTGCGGCGAGCGTCGCGACCGACCGGGCGCGCCCGAGCAGGATGAGCGCATCTCGTTGGCGGTGCTCATCCACGGCGACGCGGCATTCCCCGCACAGGGTATCGTGGCGGAGACGCTCAACCTGTATCGGTTGCCCGGATACCGCACGGGGGGCACCATCCACCTCATCGCGAACAATCAGATTGGCTTCACCACGCTACCCCAGCATGGACGCTCGACAGAGTACGCCAGCGACCTCGCCAAAGGCTTCGACCTGCCCGTGATCCACGTCAACGCGGACGACCCCGAGGCGTGTCTCACGGCAGTCAGGCTGGCGCACGCCTACCGCGAGCAGTTCCTGAAGGACGTGATTATCGACTTGGTAGGCTACCGGCGCTGGGGACATAACGAAAACGACGAGCCTACATTCACGCAGCCTGAAATGTATGCCCGAATCGCGCAGCACCCTACCGTGCGCGAGCTGTGGGTGCGTCGCCTCGTAGAGAAGGGGCTGGTGACGCAAGCGGAGGCGGACCGAATGCTGCAGGAGTCTATCGAGCGCCTGCACGCCCTACGGCGCAAGGTCGCGGAGGAGGTGGACGTGCACTTGCGTCAGCCGCTGGCAGGGCTGGAAGCAGGAGGCGAGCGGGGCGGACTGGGCAGCCTGGAGGTGGAGGAGAGCATCGACACGACTGTCGACCCAGCCCTGTTGCAACAGCTGAACGCTGAAATCACGTGCATCCCTGAAGGTTTTCACCTGCATCCCAAGCTGCAACGCCCCTTCGCTCGTCGGCGCGAGGCGTTCGCTGCAGAGGGCAAAATCGACTGGGCACATGCAGAAGCACTGGCTTTCGCGTCCCTGCTTGCCGAGGGCGTTCCCATCCGCCTGACTGGTCAAGACGTGACGCGCGGTACCTTTAGCCAACGCCACTTGGTATTGCACGACGTGCAGACGGGCGAGCAGTACAACCTGCTGCAGAATCTGCCCTCGGCGCGGGCGTCCTTCGAGGTGTGGGATAGTCCCCTCTCGGAAGCGGCGGTGCTGGGTTTTGAATACGGGTATAGCGTGCAAGCGCCCGACGTGCTGGTGCTGTGGGAGGCGCAATACGGTGACTTCGCTAACTCCGCACAGGTGATTATCGACCAGTTCATCGTGTCGGGGCGATCGAAGTGGGGGCAACGCAGTGGTCTGGTACTGCTGCTACCACACGGCTACGAGGGGCAGGGTCCGGAGCACTCCAGTGCCCGTCTGGAGCGGTTCCTGCAGCTAGCGGCGGAGAACAATATTATCGTGGCGAACTGCTCGACGCCCGCGCAGTACTTCCACATCCTGCGGCGACAGGCGAAGCTGCTGCGGTTAGACCCGCGCCCGCTGGTGCTGCTGACGCCTAAGAGCCTACTGCGTCACCCGATGGCGGTCTCCTCGCCGCAGGAGCTGGCGCTGGGACGGTTCCATCACCTGTTGTACGAACGGCGCCCCGCGCGGGAGATGAAACGCGTACGCCGGCTCGTCCTGTGCAGCGGTAAAGTGTACTACGACCTGCTGTCAACAGGCAGGCTGAGCCCCGATTCGCCGCATTACTCGCCTGAGGTCGCGGTAGCGCGGCTGGAGCAGTTCTATCCCTTCCCTGCGGAAGAGGTCGCTGCCATGATCGCGTCCTATCCCCACCTGCAGGAGGTCCTCTGGCTGCAGGAGGAGCCGCGCAATATGGGCGCGTGGACGTTTGTAGCGCCGCGCCTGCGCGACATCTTGGGGACGGATATCCCGTTGCACTACATCGGACGCACTCGCATGGCAAGCCCCTCCGAAGGCACGCAGGAGTGGCATCAGCAGGCGCAGGCGCAACTGGTTGCCGCCGCCTTCGAACGAGCGAAGGCAGCCAACGAGGTAGAGGCTTTGCACAAGTCGTAAGGAGGACGGGAGATGCCGATAGAGATTCGCGTTCCAGTACTCGCCGAATCAGTACTGGAGGCTACAGTGGGCAGATGGCTGAAGCGCGAAGGGGAGCGTGTGTCGGTCGGTGAGCCGATTGTGGAACTGGAGACCGACAAAGTGAACGCAGAGGTGCCCGCCGACGAGGAGGGCATACTACATCAGATTCTTCGCCGTGAGGGCGAGGTGGTGCGTCCGGGCGACGTGCTGGGCGTGCTGATAGAAGCGGAGGCAGCGACTGAGACCGCCCCCCTAGTGCCCTCCGTGCAGGAGAGCGAAGAGGAGAGCCGCGCTACCCCCATTGCCCGCAAGATGGCGGAGGAGCTGGGCATCGACCTGCGCGCCGTGCGCGGCACGGGACCAGGCGGCAAAGTGACCAAAGAGGATGTGCAAGCCGCTGCCCGTCTGAAAGAGCAGGTCGAGCAGAGCCTGCAACAGCGAGCCGCCGAAGAGCCCCCTACCCCGCAACGGGAGGAGCACGTGGCGCCCGAGGCACCCTCTATGGTTCCTGCTGCGCGCGCTGAAACGCGCCAGCGTCTCTCGCGCCGGCGTCTCACCATCGCTCGACGCTTGGTGGAAGCGCAACACACCGCCGCCATGCTCACCACGTTCAACGAAATCGACATGAGCGCGGTGATGGCGCTGCGGGCGAAGTGGAAGGAGCGTTTTCAACAGCAGCATGGCGTGAGCCTTGGCTTCATGCCCTTCTTCGTGAAAGCGGTCATCGGCGCGCTGCGTGAGTTTCCCCAGCTATCGGTGACCCGGAGGGGCTCGTAGTGCCCGTGCTACGCGACGCCGACAAGATGAGCTTCGCACAGATAGAAAAAGCCATCGCGCAGTTTGTGGAGAAGGCGCGCAACCGCACGCTGACCCTGGAAGAGCTGCAAGGCGGCACGTTCACCATCACCAATGGTGGGGTGTTCGGTTCCCTACTCTCCACTCCCATCCTCAACCCGCCTCAGGTGGGCATCCTGGGAATGCATCGCATTCAGGAGCGTCCCGTCGTGGTAGACGGACAAATTGTTATCCGTCCGATGATGTATGTAGCGCTGAGCTATGACCACCGTGTGGTGGACGGGCGGGAGGCGGTGCTGTTCCTCGTGCGGGTGAAGCAGCTGGTAGAAGACCCAGAGCGACTGTTGCTGGAGGGGTAGGTGACCTCGGCTCTGTCACCCTGAGCGAAGTGAAGGGTCTCCTGACAGGTTCCGCTCACGCCCATCAGGACAAGGGGACGGCTCGGCGGG
>JANWXG010000203.1:4401-4637 GCA_025057335.1 bacterium
CTTGGCAGCAGCCTCGCCCTTCACAACAGCTGGAGGGCGAACCTCCTGGTGAGCCGAAAATCGCCCCACCTCCGCCCGCACGCGGGGAGGAGAGTGCGTTTCCCCCCTGCTCGCGGGAGGCGACAGAGGGCAAACAGAGCCCCGCCCCCTGCTGCCTGAAGCCTGCACGACAAACGGTCGCGTTCGTCCTGCGCACTTCAGTGCGCCCCTCGCAGGCTGAAGCCTGCACTACCAAC
>JANWXG010000204.1 GCA_025057335.1 bacterium
GCAGGGAGTGTATCTGCTGATGGAGGTTTCAGGGCGCGTAGAGTTAAACGACGTGACCCGCGCCAGTCGTCGTGCCGACCTGTTGACGAAAGCGGGCTTCCCGTGCGTGCCCGCTGTGGGGGGCGAGCAGATTGACCCTGCAGTGACAGAGAGGGCGGAGGAACTGGGAGTAGCGATGGCTGTCGACGGTGACCTCACTGGCTGGGAAGCGGCTTTCTACAGGAGGTTGGGAAGGTTTCTCTGAGGGAATAACCTATCATGCCCGTATCGCCTCCGTTCCCAACCCTTACGGAAATCATGGGCTTGATTGGCGAGGCGGGACGTCGCCTCGCCGAAATCGAAGCCAGCGAGGGTGCAGCGGGCAACATCTCCGTGTATATCGGCTGGAGCATCGACCCGCGCCGACAGTTCCCCCTGCAGGAGCAGCTCACCGTGCCGACGCCCGTGCCTGAGCTGGCGGAAGGGCTGTTTCTGGTGACAGGTTCGGGGCGACGCCTGCGCGAAATCGGCTCCGACCCCGAAGCTAACCTCGGCGCGGTTCGCGTGAATCCTGACGGCGTAACAGCGACACTGTATACCTCCCCCAAAAGGCTGTTCGAGCGACTGACCAGCGAGTTTAACTCCCATCTGGCAGTACACCGCGACCAGGTCACGCGCACGGGTACGAATTTCCATGCACTCATTCACGCCCAGCCGCTGCACCTGACATACCTCAGCCATATTCCGCGCTACCGAGATGAGCGCTATCTCAACCAGCACATCCTGCGGTGGCAACCTGAGAGCATCGTACAGCTGCCTGAGGGCGTCGGCCTGATTCCCTTTCTGTTGCCCGGGTCGGAGGAACTGATGCAAGCCACAGTGGAGAAGCTGCGTCAGCACCGCCTGGTGGTCTGGGCGAAGCATGGCGTGATGGCACGCTCCGATGCCTCTGTGAAGCGCGCGCTAGACCGAATCGAGTATGCGGAAACTGGTGCGCGCTACGAATACCTCAACCTCCTCTGCGGAG
The DNA here is from genome assembly GCA_025057335.1 of bacterium. Lineage (GTDB taxonomy): Bacteria > Armatimonadota > HRBIN16 > HRBIN16 > HRBIN16 > HRBIN16. The sequence goes on from JANWXG010000204.1 coordinate 1,007, forward strand.
AGCAAGGCGAAGGGCTCACCCCAGAGGAGGTCCGTCTCCTGTGCGAGAGATTCGGGATAGACCAGAAGGTGTTCTGAAAGCCCGGCGCTGTATTCCCTGCAACCTCCTCTTCTCCTCTGCGTCATTATATACGCTACGCCTCATACTTCGTGCAGGCGCTATCCCCTGCCAGAATGAATTCTATTGTCAATCACGTTGCGGAGAGGTACTGCAGGATGTACAGACTGTACGTTGCCGTCATGGTCTTGGTGATTTTGTTCGCCTCCAGCGTAGTTGCTCCACAGCCCGCGCCTCGTCGTGGTAATCCTCCCCAGCCAGCCCCACCACCTGCGGAGAACGGTGCCCCTCAGCAATCCTCGCTGGAGGTGATAGTGGGCGAGGAGGGAGTATCGGTGTTCGCGGTTGGAGTGGATGCACAGGAGCTGCTCACCCGTCTGGCACGTGAGACGGGTATCCGCCTTATCGTCGACGATACCGTGCGCCGCACTGTGACCATCAATCTGGTCAACATGCCTGTGACGCGCATTCTGGAGATTATCGCCGCGGCGTACGGGTTGTCGTATCGCGAGGTAAACGGTATCTTCATGCTGAGCGAGGGCATTCCACGCAGTCCCTCTTCCTACCTGTTGAGCGATATCGACTCCATCACGACGCAGTATGTGCTGGCGCCGAACGCGAAATCCCTGCTGCCTGTCTTCCTGCAGGACCACGTGAAGACCAATGCAGAGCAGAACGCAGTGATACTTTCCGCTCCCCCCGAAGTGCTCAAGAAGTTCCGTGAGGACATCAAGCAGTTTGACATTCCTGCAGCACAGATTATGATAGACGTGCTGATGGTGGAGTTCACCGACTCCGCCGCACGCGAGTTTCGCGCTCAATGGGGGTGGAGTAACGACCGGCGTAGCATCAACGTAGACTCTCCGGCAGGACAAGTCACTTTCCGCTCTGTGATGACCTTGCCGACCGAGTTCTTTGTGAACCTGCGCGCGCTAGTGACGCAGGGTAAGGCTCGTGTCCACGCCAATCCCCGTATCGCAACGGTTAGCGGACAGCGCGCCAGCATCTTTATCGGCAAGCAGCGGTACCTCAGCACTCCCGTCAGCATCGGCGGCGGGCGCGGCGACGGCGACTTCTTCTTCCGCCAGACCAACTTCATCGACGCGGGAGTGCGCCTCAACATTACCCCCTGGACGGGCGGCGAGGGCGAGATTATTGTCGACGTGCAGCCCGAAATCAGCGTGCTGAGCGCACCCGACCCCAAGACCGGCTTGCCCGACAGGAGCACTCGTCGCGCCAACACCACCGTGCGTGTGCGCGACGGGGAGACCATCATCATTGGAGGGCTGGTGCAGCGTGAGCTCATGTCTACCACCACCAAGGTGCCTATTCTGGGGGACATCCCCCTGCTGGGGCAGTTGTTCCGCTCAGAAGACACAAAAGAGACCATGACCGAGATGGCGATTTTCATCACCCCACGCCTTCTCTCTCAGACGGGACACCTGCCAGCAGAGCAGGAAGAGGCGTTGAAACAACGCTTCCTGCAAGAGGGGAGCAGTGAACGCAAGTAGGATGACTGTTGCGGAACCTAACCCCCTGCGCCCCCTTCCCTACGAGGGAAGGGGGACAGCCTCCCCTCTCCCTGCGGGAAAGGGAACGGGGGTGAGGTCAGCGCTCACCCGCCTGGCTCTCCTCCTGCATTCCCATTCCTGCAAGGGCAATGGAACAGCCTCCCCTCTCCCTGCGGGAAAGGGGATGGGAGTGAGGTCAATCCTCACTTGCCTCGCCCTTCTCCTGCTCGTCCTGCTGCCTACCTCCGCCCAACAACGGCGCGTTCCCTTCTGCAATCTCGTTGCAGTAGAGAGCCAGCGTGTGGGTAATGCAGTGCAAGTGACCGTCCGTGCGGATGGGCTGATGCGACTGCGGTTTGACCCTGAACGCTACGTAGACGCCGCCCGCGCCCAGCGCGGCGAGGGCGACCCACGAAAGCCCGTAATGGAAATCGCTTTCCGAGTGACTAACGCCCGCTCTCAGGTGAACAGCTTCGTCGATGTTGGCGTCTACCCCGTCAGCCATGTAGAGGTCTCCCTGCCCTCCGACACGCCAGACGGCTTGGGAGTGGATGTCAAAATCGTCTTGTTCAGCGCAGGAGTGCTCCGCTCAGGACGGGTTGGCGGCGATGAAGTAGACTTCAGCGCCCTTCCCTACCCTGGTCCCACGTTCAGCGTACGCCAGACTCAGGACCAGCGTTCACTGATTATCCTGGTCACCAGCGACCGGCGTACACTGCCTTCCGTGCAACGACGCAGGCAGGATGAGGTCGCCCGTTCAGAACTGTCCATCGACAGTGAAGATGGATTGTTGAACCTCTTCGCGCTGAATGCCGACCTGCGTGAACTGCTGCGCGAGTTCACGCGCGAGACGGGGCAGGTCGTGCTGGTGGACCCCGACCTCGAGCGGATAGTGAGCCTGTGTTTGCAGGAGGTCACTCCGGAAGAGGCACTGGAAGCCATTGCGACCGCCTACGGCTTGGAGCTGGGACGCCAGAACGGCGTGTGGGCAGTGGGTGAAGGGATGGTCGGCAGCATGAGTACCTATTTGCAGGGCACGATAGCGAACATCCCTCTGCGTTACATTAGCGCCGCCTCCGCCCGCAATAGCCTGCCAGAATTCCTGCTACGTTATCTGCGCGTCAATGCGGGGGAGAACTCGTTGACTGTCGCGGGGCCACTTCCGCTCGTGCAAAAGGTGCGCGAGGACCTGCAAAAAATTGACCGACCCGTGCCCCATGTGCAGGTAAACGCACTGATTGTGGAGTTCACTGATAACCAGGAGCGCGAGCAAGCACTCCGCTGGCTTGCCAGAGATGCTCACAACACCTCTCAGGTACATACAGACACGGGCGACATCACCTACCGTATCTTCGGAGCGCCGCGCACGGACATCGAAGCCCGAATCCGCGCAATGGCAGCCGAGGGCAAAGTACGCATTCGAGCGACGCCCAGCGCCGTAGCGCTCAACGGGCAACGCGCGCGCATCTTCAGCGGACAGCAACGTTACATCAAGGCGGACTACTTCGAGGAGTGGTCGCAGGCGTTTATCACGCGCGTCATTCCTGTCGATATTGGGGTCAGCCTCGAGATGACCTGCTGGGTCGGGGCGGAGGGCGTTATCCTCGCGACCGTTGTGCCGCAGGTGACCGCCGTGGCTGAACTGGATGTGCGCACAGGACTGCCCACCGTTTCCACCCGACGGGCAGAAACCACCGTGTTGTTGCGAGACGGTGAGACGTTATTCATCGGGGGGTTGAAGTTGCAACAGCAGGACACGCTCACGCGCAAAGTGCCGATACTCGGCGACCTGCCTCTCATCGGCGGGCTGTTTCGCGCCCGCAGCCAGCGTTCTACCACAACCGAGCTGGCGATTTTCCTCACACCGCGTATCATTTCGTCGCCTCAGGAGGTCAGCAGTATCCGATGAGAAGAACCTGCGTATTTGTGTTGATTGCGCTTTACTGGGCGCTGCCCTCTCTGGCGCAAACCACCGCTTACTGTAACATCACGGACATCCGCGCCGACCAGCTCAGCAACGGCGTGCAGATTACTGTGCGTGCCGACGGCGTGTTGGATTG
>JANWXG010000205.1 GCA_025057335.1 bacterium
ACGTGGATTGCCCCAAGCGGCAGGTTGACCACGAGCCTGGGCGGAGGCAACCTGACCATCCGTCGGCGCGTGGTCAACGAGGGGTTGATGGCACTGGGTTATGTTGCTGGCGACACGAGCACGTCTGCGGGTGTGATACGTCTTGGTCAGGGGGGCGTGCTGGAGAACCGCAGCACGCTTCGGTTGCGTTCGGGTTACTACGCGCTTTCAGTGATTGCGGCAGGCGAGGGGGATGCGGGCAAGATGGTGAACACAGGCGTTGTGGAGAACGCGGAAGGCAGCGGTTCGGTCTCGGTTGCTGTTTTGTTGGAGAACCGAGGGGTCGTGCGTGCTCTTGCCAGCGTTCTGAACTTGCAAAACGTGCTGTTTTTGGATGGGGGCAGAGTAGGTGCAGGTTCGGGGTCGGTTCGCATTCCCAACGATGGTGTAGCGGAGGTTGCGGAGGGGGCGACTGCTCTGGTAGAGAGCGGTGCGCTGTTTGAGATAGGTGACGCTTCAGTGAGCGTGATGCGTTTACGAGGCTCTGGCACGCTGCGTGTGGAGGGGGAGTTACGGTTGTATCACGGCAGTGTGCAAGAGGGCAGTGGGGTCACGTGGATTGCCCCAAGCGGCAGGTTGACCACGAGCCTGGGCGGAGGCAACCTGACCATCCGTCGGCGCGTGGTCAATGAAGGAGAGTTTATCGCTAGGCACGGAGCCCTGATAGTAGGGCAAGAAGGCTCCATAGAGAATAGGGGCTCTTTGCAGTTCGTGTCAGACGAGAGATGGCGCGCCTCGATTATCCCCGCTGCAGGCGCAGGTAGGCGCACGTTAATCAACAAAGGGACTATCCTGAAGTCGGATGGCGCCACAACTGTTTCCATCACGGTAGAGCTGCGCAATGAAGGTAAACTTCACGTCTCGAAGGGTACCCTTGAATTAGCAAACTACTACCAGACGCAGACAGGAACTTTAGAAATCGGCATCGGCGGTACGACAGCAAGCCAGTTTGGTCAGGTGAATATCACGGGAGCAGCGTGGCTGAACGGTAAGCTGGCTGCGGTGCTGCTCAATGATTTTGCACCCGCTGTGGGTGCGAGTTTTCAAGTGCTGATGGTCAACATAAAGACGGGAGATTTCCGTAGTAGTGACTTACCAGGCGACATGGTGCCTGAGTGGGTCAATCGCACTCTGCGACTGACTGTGGCGGGGGGCTTCTTCGTGAGTAGCGCGCAACCAGCGGAGATTCGTAACTACGGCTCAGTGCAGATGAACATTAGAGGCTCTGGTTTCCAGCAAGGAGCAGCCGTGTTGCTCAAGAAGGGCGACACGGTGCTGGAAGCTGGTACCGTTGCGGTGGAAAGCATTCGCTCCATGCGGGCGGACTTTACCCTGCAGGATATTCCGACAGGCGAGTACGAGTTAGTCGTGCGCTCCCCGGACAATCAACAGGCGAAACTGGCGACGACGATCCGGGTATATGACGACCGGGTGCTGTCCGTTCTAGAGGTAGAGCCTGCAGAAGTGGTGCAACGCCCGACTCTGGGTATTGTGAATGTGCACGTGCGTGGGACGCAATTTTCCAGTGATGCGCAGGTGTACTTGCAACGAGTCAGCGAGGCAGGGGAACGTATTTTGCCCCTCAGCGCGCAGTGGCAGAGCGAAACCGAACTGCAAGCTGCTTTTGACCTAAGTCCCACTCGAGCGAAGATCGGCACGTATGAACTGGTCGTGCAGAGGGGAGCGAACCTGGCGAAATATCCCTTCTTCGTCTTCCCCTACATGGCGATTATGTCTGACGCCTACGTTCGTCCCAGCGTACTGGTAGTCGGACGAGTGACCCGCCATACCATCACACTGACCAACTGGGGCAACGCGGCAGGGGTAGGCGTCTACACACTGGCTCTGCCCTCAGGGTTCGAGCTGGTAAACGTCTACCCCGCTCCCGGTGGCGAGTGGGGCGTCACCTCCGACGGCACAATAGTTGTGGCTCAGCCCGTTCAGCCGGGGGAGACGGTGTCTATCGGGGTCGATGTTCGCTTGCGTTGGGACAACGTCATTCCGCCTGACCAGCAGCCCCAGCCTGGCAAGTATCGCCTGGGCGACCGAGTGCTGTTCAAGGGAATGCTGGTGGCGAGCCCAGTGCAGGAGCTATGGACAACGGTACGGACACGCGGAGGAAATAACTGGGAAGACATCGTCGCAGAAGCCATGATAGCGCATGGCGCGGTCACAGGCGTCTACATGGATGAGTTTATGGGCATGAAGGTGCGCGGAGGACACGAGTTCATCTTGCACCTCGGGCAACAGTTCCCTGCGATTGCAAGCGCTTTGGAGCAGAATTTGCAGATGGAAATGTATGCCTACGCCGCTGCTGCACTGGGTATGAACTTGTTCGCTGGGCGAACGAGAGCAACCACCAGGGGAGAAATCACTCCCAAGCAGTTTAGCACAGAGCTGTGGGATACTCTCATGTTAACTGCTCAGTACACCGCTCAGGACTTCGTCAGCGGTAAAGTAGGCGCACTGGCGGTAGCCCAGCTCGAAGGGGCAATAGAAGGACTAACCTTTGGATTGGTCCAGGTTAATCTGACCGAGATGTATGCTCAAAATCTGGGTTACAGCTCCTTGAGCGAGATGCAGCAATACCTCGGCATGGAAAGCTGGCAAGTGGCTGCGATGAAGCTAGTCGGAGGAGGTATCGGACCTTCTCCCTTGAAGTTGCCAGTTGGAGGCTTGATCAACAAGATTGCGCAGCCGGTGTCTACATTCCTCTTCAGTAAGCTAGACGGGAGACGCTTCTTCGGTGACTACGTGTTCTCGTTCGGAAAGGGGGCGGGGAATGAACCGACCCGGTTTGGGATTGATAAGCTAGTTCTTGTAACCACGAAAACTTCGATTGCAGAAGCGGTAGCCGCTGGTTTATCACTGGGCAGGGCGAATTTCTTTCACATTGGGTATATGCTGCCTAATCCTGCGAGAGGAATCGCTGGCGGATGGCACATAGGCATTGGCAGTGTTCCCAAGGTGGTTTTCACAGAGAACGGTATCAAGTATTTGGCGGCTGGACCTCACTTTTATCTGAACCGCTTCTTCCACCCCAACATCGGGGAGGTACGTTACGACTGGCTCATCAATTCAATGTTAGTCAGTCGTGGTGACCTGGCGGATCAACTATCCCGGCTGGATAGAGAGTTCCTGGCGCACTACCTTGCTGAAGACAGGGAGGGGATGCTAGGAGATTTCCTGGACAATTGGGGGGTGCGTCTCGTTGCTGCTTGGGACCCAAATAGCATTGAGATGTCGCCGAGTAGTGCATATATCCCACGGCAGCAGAGGCTCCACTTCACAGTGCACTTCGAGAATTTGCCGCAAGCTAACTTTCCAGCGGAGGATGTCACCATCCGTCTGGTTCTGGATGAAGACCTAGATATCGACTCGGTAATCTTTGACGACGCGAGCCATCCCCAACTGCTGGCGACGGCGATAGACAGAGAAACACGAACCCTCAGCTGGCGGTTCGCGGGGATCAACCTGCCTCCCAATCAGAACCCGCCCGAGGGAGAGGGATGGGTCAAATTCAGCGCAAATGTGCGGTCTGACGTAGCTTCAGGAGCGGAGGTTGTAGCGAAAGCGGAAATCCGCTTTGATGAGAACCCACCGATAGTGACCAACGAGGTGAAGGTAATCGTAGACGCGCAACCCCCGACCAGCCGTATGGCTGAACTACCTGCTGAGCAATCGCGAGGCACCTTCGAGGTGCAGTGGCAAGCTCAGGACGATGTCTCTGGCGTCGCCCAGTCAGAGGTTTGGTACAACGAGGAGAGAGCCGACGGCAGGCAGGGACGTGTCGCTGACAGCCGAATGGTCAAGATAGAGGAGAGAACCTACGTGCCTCTAGCTATCAAAAGCGCTGGTCAAGAGCTCAAAGCACGGGTTCGGGCAAAGTTCGGCTATACCTATCGCTTCTTTGCGGTCTCGAAGGACGCGGTAGACAACTTGGAAGCGTTCCCGAATCAGCCGCAGGCGGTGGTCCACTTCGGTCGGGCACCGCAGATCCCGCAGGGACTGCGTCTGGTCGCTGTCCCGGTGCAGAGCGAGGATGCAGACCCGAAAACGGTCTTCCACTTCGTGGAGAACAAGTGGGCTACCTGGAATCCTGCAGCCAACGACGGCAGAGGCGGCTACCTGATGTACCCCAATGAGGCAGTGAAGTTTAGCCAGCCTGAGAGGGTACCTGGCAAGGCGTTCTGGGCACAATTCAGCAATCCAATCACGCCAAGAGTGTTCGGATATGTGCCAGACGATACTACCCCGTTCAGTGTTGCCCTGCAGCCTGGTTGGAACCTAGTAGGAAACCCCTGGCTGGTGGACATTCTCTGGAACCCTGCGGCGATTCAGGTGCGCGCAGGAGACCAGACCAAGCCGCTCTCGGAGGCTGAGGGCATCGTGGAGCCCTACGCCTGGCGCTGGGATGGCAATGCCTATCGCTTGGTGTACAGCGCAGGCACGCCGTTGCCCAACGTGGACGAGTCCCTACCCGCATGGGAGGGCGCATGGGTGTTCGCCTATCAGCCCTGCG
>JANWXG010000206.1 GCA_025057335.1 bacterium
GTAGGCATCGACATGGCGCGGGAGTGGATACCCGTCGTGCCTGCAGCACACTACATGTGTGGCGGAGTGCAGACCGACCTGCACGGGAGGACCTGCGTGCCGCGCCTGTATGCGGCGGGGGAGGTCGCCTGCACGGGGGTACACGGGGCGAACCGGCTTGCCAGCAACAGTCTGCTGGAGGCGCTGGTGTTCGCCGACCGCGCTGCCCTGCACGCAGTAGACGCCGCGTGGAGCCTTCCCTCCTCCGAGCCTCCGACGTTGCCAGAGCACTTGACACGCGCGGACGACACCGCCCTGCAAACCGTGCAGAACCTCCGCCAGCAGCTGCACGAGGTCATGCAGCAGAAGGTGGGCATCGTACGGCGGTTCGCCCTGTTAGAGGAAGCCGCCGCCGAGTTGCGCCGTCTGGAGGAACAGGCTCGCGCGGGGGTTAGCCGCGCGCCTTCCTGCGTGCAGCGGAGGGAAGACTGGAATCTCACTACCGTTGCCTACCTGATGGTGCAGTGCGCCCTGCGCCGTCGAGAGAGCCGAGGCTTACACACTCTGGTCGATTTCCCCGAGCGCGACGACCTGAACTTCCGTCGGGACACGGTGTTGTGTCCTGAGGGGATGAGGTAGTGCTACCAGGTTCATATTTTCCAGCAAGAGGGTAGAGCACTTTCCCGATGGCGGTTGCCTGCTCGGCTCACTGGGAGGTTCGCCCCCCAGCATCTCTGGCATTTGCCCTCCGAACCTGATGCCCTTGGAGGGCGAGGCTCCCGCTGAGCTGTCCCCTCCCCGTTCACGGGGAGGCTGGGTGGGGCTTTTTCGGCTCACTGGGAGGTTCGCCCTCCGCACACTCTGGAGGGCGAGGCTCCCGCCGAGCCGTCAGCCCTCCCTCCCAACCTCCTCGTGAACGGGGAGAAGAGGTCTCCCCCCGAGCCCCTTTCCTTGTCCTGCAGAGCCGCAGGCGAAGCATCTCTGCCATTCGCTAAGCCCAGATTCTCTGCTCCGCTCAGAACGACGGGAGGCGCACTGACGTGCGCTACTACCAGCACGAAGGTGCACCTGACAAGCTCTTCAGCTTGTAGTGAAGCACGTAAGTGCTTCCCTTTGACAAACAACACAGACTTCAGAATGACGGGAGGCGCACTGACGTGCGCTACTACCAGCACGAAGGTGCGCCTGATAAGCTCTTCAGCTTGTAGTGAGGCACGGGAGTGCTTCCCCTAACAGCAGGGACGTCAGTGATGACTGAAGCTTCATCGTCATGCTGAGCGTCAGCGAAGCATCTCTACACCTCATTCAGCCGAGATTCTTCGCTCCGCTCAGAATGACACAGTGCTCCGAACAACAGGGAAACCCCCTTGTCCTGCTGAGCGCTAACGAAGCATCTCTGCACTGCGTCAAGCCGAGATTCTTCGCTCCGCTCAGAATGACAAAGCAGGAATGGAGGGCGAGGCTCCTGCTATGTTGTCAGCCTCCTTCTCACCTCCTGGTGAGGGGAAATCGGCTCACAGGGCACTAATCGACCTCCTCTAACTGCCACACGAACATCTTGAGAGGCAGGTGTCGGGCGCTACGCTGCTGACGCAGTACCTGCAGCCCCTCGCGGATACGGGGCACACAATCAGCAGGCACGGCACACAGCACCACGCTATTTAATCCGGGCCATATCGGCGTATTTTCACGCGGACCGCTTTCTCCTCGCCCCGTCGCATCACGCAACACAGTGTAGCCTGTGGCGCCCGCTGCCGAGAGGATTTCGGTCACCCGGGCAGTCACCCCCGAATCGCAAACAATCAACACCATCTGAATGGACTTCATCCAACAGCCTCCCCACCGGTCTTTCTGCCTGACAGCAACATCATAACGACTTCCTCAGCGCACTGTCAACAGGAGATAGCCTCTCTGGAGTGGTAATTACTGCTATGACCTTGGGTCGAAGGGGGGAGGAAGGTGGCAGAGGTCGTCTGCCTTGGGGAGGCACTCATCGACATGGTGGCGCAACAGAAGGGAGTGACCATTGCCGAAGCGAGGGGATTCTCCCCTGCGCCTGGCGGAGCCCCAGCCAACGTGGCGGTAGGCGTGGCTAAGCTGGGAGTGCGCAGCGCCTTTCTGGGCAAGGTCGGGGCAGACCCCTTCGGCTACCTGCTGCGCGATACACTGCATCAGCATGGCGTGGACGTCGGAGGTATGCGCTTCGACACGCAGGCTCGAACCGCTCTCGCCTTCGTCTCGCTGACCAAAGAGGGCGTGCCCGACTTCATCTTCTACCGCAACCCCAGTGCAGATATGCTCTACGAGCCGGGGGATGTGGATACCCATCGCGTGCGTCTGGCGAAGATTTTCCACTTCGGCTCCATCTCCCTGCTCGATGAGCCTGTGCGCAGCGCCACGCTCTTCGCCGTGCAGATGGCGCGTGAGAACGGAGCGCTCATCTCCTACGACCCCAACATGCGCCCCGCCCTGTGGCGCAGCGCAGACGAAGGACGCGAGCGCATGGAGACAGGTCTGCGCTACGCCGACGTGGTGAAGCTGAACGAGACCGAGCTGGAGTTCCTGACAGGCGCGAGCAACCCGGAGGTAGGCGCTACCCACCTGTTCCTGCGTTTCCCGCAGCTGATGCTGGTCGCAGTGACTCTTGGGGAGCGAGGATGTTACTACGCGACGCCGCAGCACAGCGGGGCGATCGCAGGCATCCCCGTCAACGTGGTGGAAACGGTGGGCTGCGGCGATGCTTTTGTGGCAGGGATGCTGGTGCAGCTGCGCAAACGGGCGAAGACACGGGAGGGCGTACGCAGCCTCAGTGATGCCGACCTGCGGCGGGTCTTCCTGTACGCGAACGCGGCAGGAGCCATCACCGCGACCCGTGCAGGGGCGATCCCTGCTCTTCCAACGGACGCAGAGGTCGCCGACCTGCTGACCAAGGTGTGAATTTTCACTCTCAGCACGTGGCATGGGGCTGCGACAGCACACAGCACAGGAGAAGGGAGGCGAAAAATGAAGCGTATCGGCGTGCTGACCAGCGGAGGAGACGCTTCGGGCATGAACCCCGCGCTGCGGGCGGTAGTGCGCACGGCGATTGTCAATGGGCTGGAGGTCATCGGCATTGAACGTGGCTACGAGGGGTTGTTGAACGGCTGGCTGCGCCCGATGGAGCTGTCTTCAGTGGGAGGCATCATCAATCGTGGGGGCACTATCCTCCGCACGGCGCGCAGCGAGCGGTTCAAGACCGAAGAGGGGCTGCAGCAGGCGTCGCGTATCCTGCACGACAACCACATCGATGGACTGATTGTCATCGGGGGAGATGGCTCGTTTCGCGGAGCGCATCGGTTGCAAGAGGTGTCTGGCGTGCCTGTGATTGGCATCCCCGCCACCATCGACAACGACATCGGCGGCACGGAGTACACGCTGGGTTATGACACTGCCCTGCAGGTCGCCATGGACGCCATCGACAAAATCCGCGACACCGCCGACAGCTTCGAGCGCATCTTCGTGATTGAGGTGATGGGGCGCTCACGGGGCTTCATCGCAGCAGCCGTCGGTCTGGCTGGCGGGGCGGAGGCGGTGCTCATCCCGGAGGTGCCTTTTGACCTCGTGCAGGTGTGCGAGAAGCTGAAGAAGGGCATTGCTCGCGGCAAGCGGTCAGCCATCATCGTCACTGCGGAGGGGGCGGCGAGCGCACATGATGTCGCCACTTTCGTAGAGATGTACCTGCGCGAGGAGACGCGGGCGACCGTGCTGGGCTACACGCAACGCGGCGGCTCGCCGACCGCCACCGACCGCATTATGGGAGCACGCTTTGGCGCGCTGGCGGTAGAGCTGTTGCTTCGGGGGCAAAGCAGGATGATGACCGCCTGGCAGCGAGGGGAACTGGTCTCGGTTCCGCTCAGCGCCACTTGGGAGCAGCCGCGAGAACTGGACACAAGCCTCCTGAAGCTCAACGAGGTGCTGGCATCGTAGAAAACGCCCGTCGCAAGACAGTATCGCGCTTTCTGATTGCATGCAGAAGCGAATAGAGGAGGGGAGAGAATGAAAACGGCGAGCAAGACGATACTCTGGTTGGTCATTGTGTTGCTAGTGGTTACTGCCGCCCTGTGGGCGCAGTCCAGGACGCCCACCGCAACGCTCTCTCGTACCCAAAGATTGGAGCTAGTAGACAAGGACGGCAACGTGCGCGCTGAGCTGAAGACCTCTGGCGAAAACACGCTGCTCGTGCTCTACGACGGACAGGGACGCTTGCGCACCGTTATCGATACAGAGAGCATCTCCTTCTACGGCACAGACGGCAAGCTGTTGCGCAAGTTCGACGCCCAGAACGCGCCAGCCTCCCCGTGAGGAGGTCCGTAAGCCATGTTTCGCACCGCTTCCCAATGGCGATGCCTCCTTGCTGAAGAGTATATCGACCGCATGAAGGCGGGATGGATAGGACAGATGGTGGGCGTGGGATGGGGCGCGCCTACGGAGTTCCGCTATCAGGGCGTCACCATTCCCGAAGGAGACGTTCCCGCTTGGCAGCCCCACATGGTCAACCAGTTCTGGCAGGATGACCTCTACGTGGAGATGACCTTTCT
>JANWXG010000207.1 GCA_025057335.1 bacterium
TGTTGTAGTAGCTCAGCCCGCCGTATCCCATGCCGTTGCCTTCCCACACGTTCCAGCTCGCCTCTTCCAGCGAGACGCGCTCGCGAGCGGGGTTGTTTTCCAGCGTCTGGATTTCGCGCTCCATCTCCCGCCAGAAGTCGCGGTCGTCCATCAGCCCTGCCCGCAGCAGAAGCACGGCAGTATAGTAGTCCGTCACGCCTTCACACCACCACAGCGCGCGAGTGCGAACGGGCTGCGTGTAGTCGAACGGTCCCAGCACCTTCGGGCGGATGCGCTTCACGTTCCAGGCGTGGAAGAACTCGTGGGCAGCGAGCGCGTTGAAGTTGGCGTCGCTGCGGTGGGGCACGTTCAACACAGTGGAGTAAAGATGCTCCAGCCCGCCAGCGAACCCCCTGTCGATGAGGTGGACGAGGAAGAAGTATCGGTCGAACGGCGCACTGCCGAACAGGTCGATGCCCGCGCTGGCGATGCGCTGCAGGTCGCGCACTACCCTGTCCATGTTGACCTGCACGTCGCCTCGCTCCGCGGCGAAGACCACGCGCATCGGCACGCCGCGCGCGCGAAAGTCGCGCACTTCGAACCGTCCCATCTGGATGGGATGGTCTATCAGCTCATCGTAGTTGGGGGCAGTGAAGGTGTCGCGCACATCGCCAAACGGTCGTTGCTCACTTCGGGCGAGGAAGTCCATTGAGGTAGCCACTTGCCAGCCGGTGGGCAGCTGGAAGCGCAGGACATGTGGCGCTTGTTTGGAGTCCATCTCGTAGACAAAGGCGGCAGCCCCATTGATGAAAGCGTGATGCGCCCCCATCGCCACGCCGAAAAAGCCCATGCCCTCGTCTCTCGCCAGCACGCGATAGCGTAGGCGTACTGTTTGCGCTCCCCCTGTCTCTAACCTCCAGCTGTAATGGCTGATGGGCTGTATCGCGAGGGGCTCGCCGCGCTCGTTCTCTGCTCGCAGGTCGCGGATGCCTTCATGGTAGGGCATCGTTTGATACCATCCGGGCGTCCACGTCGGGATGGCGATGGTCAACGCGCTCGAATCGATGCCCTGCAGGGTGTACTCTATGCTAAACGCCCCCTCAAAGGGATTTTCCAGTCGGATGAGGATGCTAACGCGGGAAACAGAAGCCCAAGCAGTGGTTAGAGAAAACCACAAGAGCAGACCTGCTATCCACCAGAACCGTCCTCTCATCGGCGTTGCTCCCTCCGTGTTGTAATGCCTCGTTACCACCCCGCAGCGTGCCCGTCGCAGCGGGGATCAGAACCTGCCAGCAGCGCCTTGCTCTCGGGATGCACGGCAACTACCTGCACCGCTCCTGACTGTCCCCACTCTGGCAATAGCATCACGCGATGCCCCTTGCGCTCCAGCGCCTGTAGCGTCTCCATCGGCATGCGACGCTCCACCTTCAGTCCCTCCGAGTCGTGTTGCCAGCGTGGCGCTTCTACTGCCTCCTGCGGATTCATGCGGAAGTCTATCAGGTTGCAGAGCACCTGAGTGCTGGTCTGCACTTGCACATCTCCGCCGGGCGTGCCGCCCACGAAAGCCAGCTCCTCCCCGCGCGTGAGCAGGTAGGCGTTGAGCGTGTGCACAGGGCGCTTGCCCGGTTCCAGCACGTTGGGGCTGTTGGGGTCTAGCGAGAACCCGGTCATGCGGTTGTTGAACAACACGCCCGTGCCCTCCGCGACCTCCGCGCAGCCAAAAGTGTGGAAGATGCTCTGGATGAAGGAGATGGCGTTGCCCCAGCGGTCTACCACGCAGAAGTATGTCGTGTCGTGTTCCAGCTCGCCCGCAGTCACGTGGTCGGCGGCGCGATGGGGGTCGATGTGCGTTCGGCGGCGTGCGGCGTACTCCTGGCTCAGCAGGGTCTCCAGTGGCACGCGCACGAATCGGGGGTCTCCCAGGTAGGCATGTCGGTCAGCGAAGGCGAGCTTCTTCGCCTCCACCTGCAGATGGATGACCTCGGCACTGAGCGCGCCCAGGCTGCGCAGGTCGTAGCCCTCTAGCAGGTTGAGCATCTGCGCGAGGATATGCCCCTGTGAGACGGGCGGCTGTGCATGTAGCGTATAGCCGCGATACTCCGTGCGCAACGGCTCCCGCCACTCGGCGGGCGGCTGGGCGAGGTCGGATTCCGTGAACAGCCCCCCGTGATGCTGGCAGTGGCGCACGATGCGCTCGGCGATGTGCCCCTGGTAAAAATCCATCGGTCCTGCAGTAGCGATGCGGCTGAGCGTCCAGCCCAACTGAGGTTGGGTTACTATCTTCCCCGGGAAGGGCAGCTGTCCATCGGGCATTAGTTCGCGCCAGGTAATGGGGAACTGACGGAGCAGGCTCTCGTTGGCAGCAAAGACCTGGCTGTAGCGGTAGCCTGCGGGAAAGCCCTGCTGGGCGTAGCGGATGGCGGGTTGCAGCAGCTCGTCCAGATCGCGCGTAGCGTAGCGCTCATGCAACAGCGCCCATGCTGATACTAACCCTGGTACCGAGGCGCTTGCCATTCCGCGCAGGGGGATGCCGTCCGCGAAGCGCTCGTGCGTTGCGGCGTGCGGGGCGGGTCCCGAAGCGTTGAGTGCATGTGTCTGACGGGTTTGCGCATCGTATAGCACGACGAAGGCGTCGCCGCCGAGGTGGCTGTTGTACGGTTCCACTACGGTAAGCACTGCGCTCACCGCCAGCGCCGCATCCACGAAGTTGCCTCCTTGTTGCAGTACGTGCAGTCCCACCGCCGTCGCCAGCGGTTGGGAGGTGGCGACCACCCCGTTGCGCGCCACGACCACGCCGCGACCAGTCATACGCTCTCTGCCTCCTCACGCAGTATCGTCACGGGTTTTCCGACTAACCTCCTTCAGCAGATGCTCCCAGACGTTGCAGGCTCTCCTTAGCAGTGGTGTTGTTAGCATCTCGCTTGAGCACTTCGCGATATTGCTCCACCGCTTTCTCCTTTTGCCCTGCCTGTTCGTACATGCCCGCCAGGCGTAGGCGCGTGGCGATGTCCTGCGGATAACCTGCCAGGATGCGCTCGTAGGCGCTAGCGGCTTTGAGCGGCTCGTTGCGCCTCTCGTGAATCTGGGCAATGCTGCGCAACGCCTGCACGTCGGAGCCGTCCAGCTGGAGCACCTGCTCGTAGCTTTTCAACGCCTCTTCGTCCTGCCCTGTCTCTTGCTGCAGCTGCGCCAGGGCACTCCACAGCGCTTTTTGTTTAGGGTGCTTTTGCGTCAGGGAAGCCAACAGCGCAGCGCCCTCAGCAGGCTTGCTGCTCTCGCGGAAGAAGGTGAGCAGGGCGCGGACGGCGGTTTCGTTGGAGGGGGTGCGCTCGATATAACCCGTTACGATTTGGGGGAACTGTTCTGCTTGTCCCAGCTGGGTGAGGCAGCGCTGCAAACCGCTGTAGGCGCCCGGTTCTGTGGGTGCCACCTGAAGAATCTGCTCGTAGACGCCCCGCGCCTCTTGCCACTTCTGCTGTTCCTCGTAGGTGCGCGCCAGCAGGGTGCGCAGATAGGTGTCCTGTGGCATCTGCTGAATGCCCTGCTGATACACTGCGACAGCTTCCTCGGGGCGGTTTTGCCGTTTGCATAGAGCGGCGAGCATGGCGTACAGGCGCGGTTCCTTCGGCTGGCGCGCGATGAGCTTGCGATACTCTTTCACCGCTTCGTCGATCTTGCCCTGCCCCTCCAGAAGGCGTGGAATGTTGACCAGGTAGAACATATCCTGAGGGGTCAGCTTTTCGATCTCACGCAGCGCTGCGATGGCATCGTCCGTTTTGCCCTGTCGCTCGAGGGCGATGGAAAGGCGCCACCATGCTACCACGTTCTTCGGGTTTTTGCGTACTACCTGGCGCATCTCCTCCGCCAGTCCTGCGTAGTTCTGCTCCTGCTCGTACAGGTC
The DNA here is from genome assembly GCA_025057335.1 of bacterium. GTDB lineage: Bacteria > Armatimonadota > HRBIN16 > HRBIN16 > HRBIN16 > HRBIN16. The sequence goes on from JANWXG010000207.1 coordinate 3,881, forward strand.
AGCGATGGAGAAGAGCGCTTGCGCACTATCGGGCTGCACCTCCAGCACGCGCCGATAGTAGCGCAGCGCCTCTGCCGTGCGCTTTAGGCGGGTACAAGCCTGCGCCGCCCCGTTCAGCGCGCCGAGATGCTTGGGCGCTATCTGCAGCACGCGCTGGTAGCGTTTGAGCGCCTCTTCATGCTGGTTTGCCTGGGCGAATATCTCTGCCGACTGCATCAGCACGCCCGTGTTCTGAGGGAAACGTCGCTCCGCTTGCTCCAGCATGCTGATGGCTTGAGGGAGTTTGTTCTGCTGCACCCACACGCGGGCGCTGCGCAGCAACGGCTCGGGGTTATCAGGCTGCTGTTTTTGCCAGTTTTCATACTCCTTGAGCGCCTCGTCCCATTGCCCTTGCACCTCAGCGATATACGCCAGCCCCATCGTAGCGTTCGTGTCTTGCGGGCGCAGCTGGCGCAGCCGCTCGTACTCCCTTTTCGCCTCCTCTAGGCGGTTCTGGTTGAGCAGGCACAGCGCGAGGTTCGCCTGAGCCGCCACGTTCTTCTGCTGAAACTGCAACACCTTGCGGAAGGCGCTCTCCGCCTCGCGGTACTGTTGCAGCTGAAAGCGCGCCTGTCCCATCGCAAACCAGAGACCTGCATCGTTTGGATGCGCCTTGAGCAGCTTTTCAATCAGGG
>JANWXG010000208.1 GCA_025057335.1 bacterium
CTTGTACACATTGTTGATATCATTGCAAGATAAGCGTATCAGAGGAGAGTTTTCAACAAAGTTTTCAACAATCGAGAGGGAGTTTTCAACAATCCGGGGCGAGTTTTCAACAAAGTTTTGAACAAATCTTGCAAAGTTATCAACAATGACCAACCATCAGTGCTCCAGAACGGTGTTCAGGTCGTAGATGATGCGGGTAATCTCCTTGTCGCGGTTGATGCTGGTCTTGACGCGGTTGTAGGCGTGCAGTACGGTAGAGTGGTTCTTTCCGAACATCTGCCCAATCTGCTGCAAGGGAAGCTGCGCCTTCTCACGCAGCAGGTACATGGCGACCTGTCGCGCCATCAGCACCTCGCGGCTGCGCTGGTCACCTAAAATGTCCTGGGTGCTCACGCCGAAGCGCTGGCACACTGCCTGCAGCACCGCCTGCTCGGTAGGCACATGCGGAACCTGCTTCTCATCCACGTAGTGCCGCGCCAGCACCTCCTCAGCAAGCTGCAGGGTAATCGGCTTACCATGCACAGAAGCCCGCGCTGCGATAGAAATGAGCACCCCCTCCAGCGTGCGCACGTTGCCCTCAATAGCGTAGGCGATATGGTAAGCCACCTGCTCGGGCAGCTGGATGCCCTCAATTTGTGCACGTTTTTGCAGAATAGCTACACGAGTTTCGAACTCTGGCGGCGCAATATCAGCGATGAGCCCCGCCTCGAAGCGCGAACGCAATCGGTCGTCCAGTGCATGCAACTCGCGCGGCGGACGGTCGCTGGCGAAAACCACCTGCCTGCCCATCTGGTAGAGGGTATTGAAAGTGTGAAAGAACTCCTCCTTGGTGTGCTCTTTGCCCGCGATGAACTGGATGTCGTCCACTAGCCACACGTCCACGTTGCGGTACTTCTGGCGGAAGGCGTCGATTCGGTGCTCACGCAACGCGGCAATATATTGCTGCGCAAAGGTCTCCCCGGAAAGGTAGGCGACGCGCAGGCGAGGATGCTCCTGCAACACCTGATGCCCGATGGCATGCATCAGGTGCGTCTTGCCTAGCCCTGCCCCGCCGTAGATGAAAAGGGGATTGTAGCTCTGCCCAGGCGCGCGCGCCACCGACATCGCCCCCGCCTGCGCCAGTCGGTTCGAGTTGCCCACCACGAAGTTCTCGAAGGTGTACTTCGGGTTCAGGATGGGCTTCTCGTAGGGTATCGGCTCGGGCTCCAGTGGGGGTGCAGGCTCCCTTCGGACGGAAGGAGCCTCTTCAGCAGGAGGCTCACCCAGCACGGGGCGCTTCTCTGGGGGCAGGTGTACGATGGAGACCTCCACGGTCTTTCCCAAGTGCTGGCAGAGCACCTCGCGCACGAGGTTGCCGTATCGCTTGCTCACCCACTCGCAGGCGAAAGGACTGGGCGCGCCCAGAACAACCCTCTCACCGTCGTACGACACGGGCTTCATGCTCTTAAACCATGATTCGAACGACGGCTTATTGACGCGATTCGCCAGCGTGTGCATCGCGCGGTCCCACGCCCGCCGCAGCACGAGCATGTTCTCGTCTTCGCCCAGATGCAGCTGGTCGTCCACCTGTTCGGCGCCCTCCTTTCCCCGTCCAACGCCGAATTATAGCAAAACTGCGGGGCAGTGACAACGCGAAATTTGTTTAGGGCTTCGCCCCGCCCGTCCCTTACGCCTGCAGAATGTACACCCCGACACTGCCCACACCCGGTAGCGTATGCAACTGGAAGAGTACGCTTCGCTCCCCGCTCATCAGGTCGTGGGCTACCTGCCGATGCTCTCCTGCTTCCACCAGTACGACGCCGCCGTTGCTGTTCGCGAGCACCGCAAGCAACACGTCGTGTGTGGCAGGGCAAGCCAGCGCTACCCAATCCACCAGCCCGCGCGTTTGCACCCGTAGGGAGCGCCACAGGCTCGGCTCGGGCACGAAGATGCGGTTACCCGTGCGGCATACCATCAGATCAGGGTCGCACTCTACCCCCGGCGCCAGTGTGGGTAGGGAGAGCAACCACTGCAGATAAGTGCGCACGAAGGCAGCTAATGCCTGCGTGTGGTCAGGATATGCCAGTTTGTCGTGGGGGAGACCCGCAAGAGGGTCGAAGTAGCCCGCTGCCGCGTGCAGGGCGCGCGTGGCATAGGCGAACCAGCGGGCGTCCCGCTCCAGAGAAAGCGCCCACAGAGCGCCTCGCGCTGCCTCCACGCTGGCGTCGAAGAAACCGCGCGCCGCTCCATCGCCTCCTACCACCTCGCCTGCTTCCCCTAAACCTTCCAGCATAGTGCTGAGCTGCCACAGGCGCAGCCACTGTATCATCCGGAGGGCGCCCTCGCGCAACGAAGCGTGCGGATACGCCCGATGCAGGCGCACTAAACCTTCCACTGCATCCGCCGCTGCGAACACATCGTCCTGCAGGGCAGGGAAGCGCTCCTCGGGCAACACAAAACCAGGAGAGAGCGAAGCACATGCCTCTTGTAGCACGTGCTCTGCCAGCCGATTCGCGGCGTGCATGTACGCCTCGGTCTCAGTCAGGCTGTACGCAGCGCACATCAGGGAGATTGTCGCGCCAGCAATGCCCTTTCCACTGCCGCCCTGCACTTTACCGTCGGGCAACACCTCTGCGCCGTCGTATACGCCCGTCGCGCCACGCTTGAGAAGCACCCATGACAGCCCGTTCAGCGCCACACGTACGCACAGCTCAGAGCCAGTATCCCGATGCAGCAGGAGAGTCTGATAGAGCACGCGGGCATTACGATGCAGATGGAAGCGTTGCTGCCCCAGAATGTCGCTACCCCGTTTGTCCTCGCCCAGCGTGTCCCAGCACGCTCCGCTGTTCGCGCTCTGGGCGTTCACCAGCTGAAAGTCCATGGCGCTGTTCATCGCCAGGCGCGCTGTCCAGAGCGCCTTGTCATCACCAGAGAACCGACTCCAGTCGCTCAATGCTTTGGCGGCAGCCAGCGTGAACACACTGAACCGACGATCCTCTGGCGCGACACGCATCACCAGCTGGTCCTCGGCAAAGCGCGAGTGCCACTCTGGCTTCAGCAACAGGGCGACCGCGTTCTGTGCCGCCGCCCGAAGTTGCAACGGCGCTATCGGCTCCTCCTGCAAGGGAAGCCATGACGCCCTGCGCTCGATGTGCTGGATAGCAGTCTGCTCGCCTGAGGAGGCTTTCTCGTAGTGGATGCGCACCTGAAGAGTCTGCTGATGCAAGTGAGCGGGGGGGAGCGCCCACACTAGGCGGTCTCCCGACTCTACGCGCAAGTAGTCTGGCTGCCACGGCTGCAGAGTGGTCACGCTTAGGGAGTGACGTGGAGCAGTGAGCAATACGTAAGGGTATGGACACGCAAAGGCTCTTATATTAAAGTTTTCGCCTGAAAACTGATATAAATAACGCACCTCCGCTTGTAGCGAGCCGTAACTGAGAAAGTGCACCTGCAGGTGTAGGTCGCCCTCGTCATCCTCTCGCAGCAATATCTCCCACCGCACGGGCACTCCATCAATCACTCGCTCATCCCACAATGTGACCTCGCCCTGCTGGAAGTCGCAGTGCCGCACAAAGAGTGCATGCCTCTCTGTTACGGTTTGCAACTCAATGGGCGGTGTAGGAGCGTCCACCCCTATCAACGGCACCTCTGCCTTCCCCTGGATGAGGTGAATCCAGAAGGTGCCGTCGTAGCAGTGGTGTAACCGAAATCGCCCTAGAGAGTAAGAACGATACAGACTATGTTGAGCGGTAACCTGCGCGTTCATCTCCTTGTACTCTATCGGACAAGCGCTTTTCCTACCTGACCCGCAACGATACGGGAAGTTAGCGGGATACTACAGTACGTGAAACGAGCTCAGGAGAACCTACTAGAGCAAGGGGCAGAGAGGGTTCTTGCTGGGCTACTGCCTACACAGACGGGTTTTTCCTCACTCCACAGCCTCCAATTCAGGAAGGAGGCTTCATCCAGCGCCCGCCTCTGTTGGGTAAGCTATGTCTAAGCCAGGGAGCGCCGTTCCCAATTTTTTTTCGAAAACCCCTATTTCAAGTATTGACAAGTCTGCAGGGAACGAATATAATTTTCGACGTAAGTTATGCCCTTAACCAAGGGAAGAAGAAACATCCGAGGAGGTGCTCACATTGATGAAACGTGGTTTCACCCTGATTGAGCTGCTGGTAGTCATCGCGATTATCGCGATACTGGCGGCGATACTGTTCCCCGTGTTCTCGCAGGCGCGAGAGAAAGCGCGACAGGCATCCTGCCTGAGCAACCTGAAACAGGTCGGGACTGCAGTGATGATGTATGTGCAAGACTACGATGAGACCTTCCCCTACAACCGTTTCATCGGTCCGGGAGGTGCTACGTGGTCGAACTGGAAGTACAGTATCTTGCCCTATGTGAAGAACATCCAAGTCTATGAGTGCCCCAACGCGAAGGCGCAGATTTCCCGTATGCTGGGAGACAACGTCAACGCCTGGCGTGGCTCTCCAATGGATGAGACCTGGGCGCACTGCCATCCCAGCTCCCCTTGGGTGCGCAACGACCCGCTGTGCAA
>JANWXG010000209.1 GCA_025057335.1 bacterium
GGCGCTACAGAGTGGGCAGCTACATCCCAAGCTGGTCTCCCTGCTGGCGATTGTGCTTGTGCTCGCCATCGGTGGAGGAACCTACCTACTGCTCTCACGACTGTGGCGTGCAGAGGAGCTGGAGTATGCCCTGAAAGCCTGGCGTCGCCGAAACCCTCCGCAGGTAGCGTGAAGATTTCCAAGCTGGCTCGTCTCGCAGGGGGGGAGGCAGGTATAATCTATTTGTTGCGCGATTGGTGTCCATCGCGCTAACGCAACGCAAATGAACAACAGGGGAGGGTCATGGAGTTCATCGAACGGCTCAAGTTTAACGAGCAAGGCTTAATCCCCGCCATCGTGCAGGATGCCGAGAACGGCGACGTGCTGATGATGGCGTGGATGAATCGCGAGGCGTTACAGCGAACACTGGAAACGGGTAAAGCCACCTACTGGAGCCGCTCGCGCCAGAAGTTCTGGGTGAAGGGCGAAACGTCAGGACACTTCCAGGAGGTGCAGGGCGTCTACATCGACTGCGACGCCGACGTGGTGCTGCTGAAGGTCAGACAGAAGGGAGCGGCATGCCACGAAGGCTATCGTAGCTGCTTCTTCCGCCGCGTGGATGCCGAAACAGGCGAGCTCCAGGTGGTGCTGGAACGTCTGGTGGACCCAGAAGAGGTCTATGCGCGCTGATGTCCGCAATAGTGCAGAGGTTGTGGCAGCGGTACACGAGCGGGCGCAGCCTGCAGCTACGGGCGGTATCGCGCTTTGAGGACGTATCGCTGGAAGCCAATCCCAGCGCCTACGAAAACGTCGACCCGGCGCAATGGAGGCAGATGGAGACGCAGGTAAAACGCCTGGTGGGGCAGGAGATACGCACAGAGATGGCAGTGCTGCGCCCGAATCGGCTGTTTCTGGAGGAGCGTTCCGCCTTCGGGTGGTTCCGCAGTGTGTGCGACGGGCGCGTGTGGCAAGCGCAACGTCAGGGCTCCCCTGTCACGCGCGTGACGGCACCACGTTCCCTGCCGCAGATGGCGGAGGCACGGTACCATCGCCTCCTTGGGCTGGAACAACCAGAGGAGATCGATGTGCTTCGCCTGCTGGCGATTGGCTCGCCGCGGCTACGCCAGAAGCTGCTGGGCGCGAAAGCGCAGCCCGCTGACCGACCGAACCTGACCCAGCTGGTGTGGTCTGAACCAGTCACCTACGAAGGGATGCAGGGACAGGGTACCATTATCTGCAAAGTGGACAGCCAGATGGCGCTGGTACAGCGGGTGGAGTATCGTTACCGCGTCCGCTTTCTGACGCAGGCGTGGTTGACAGTGGTCATCGCTCAGCGTTGGGACAACAGCCGCCTCACGAGTCTGCCTCCGCCACAACGCTTCCGCATAGCGCAAGGGAAGGGAGACAGCGCACGATGAGCAACTTTCGCCGACTGTTAGGCTACCTCCGACCCTACCGCTGGCGTGTGGTCGCCGCAGTGCTGCTGATGGCACTGATTACCGTTAGCGCCGTGCCGATGCCCCTCCTGTTCCAGTATGTTATCGACGAGGTGTTCCCCAAAAAGAAGTGGGACGCCCTCGTGTGGGTGTTCTGGGCAGTCATTGGCATCCATGTGCTGCGTGGGGTGGTCTCCTTCGCGCTCAACTACCTCATCAACTGGCTGGGACAGCGTGTGGTATTCGACTTGCGCTTCCAGAGCTATCGCCACCTCAACCGCCTCTCGCTCAGCTACTACGACCAGCGCCAGACAGGCAAGATTATGGCGCGCTTAACAGGCGATATCGACGTCATCCAGTATATGATTACGGGAGGCTTCGTCACCCTGATTACCGATATCGTCACGCTGGTGGCGGTAACGGGAGTCATCTTCTGGAAAGAGTGGCGGCTGGCGTTGCTCACGCTGGCTGCTGTGCCGCTCTACGTCATTGTCTACAAGCTATACCTGAAGTACATCCGCGACCTCAGCGTGCAGCTGCGTGAAAAGTGGGACGCTATGCTGGGCATGCTGCAGGAGAAGATTGCGGGCATCAGCGCGGTGAAAGCCTTCGTGCGCGAGGATTATGAAACCGACCGCTTCATGCAGACGGTGAAGGAGAACTTCGCGCTGGGCATGAAGCAGGTACACCTGAATCGCCAGCTGGGGCTGTTCGCGGGTCTGGTGCGTGCGGTGGGCACGGCGGCGGTATGGTACTATGGCAGCGTGCTGGTGCTGGGCAGACAGCTGCAGGCGGGCGAGCTGCTCGCCTTTACCTTCTACATGGGCTACCTGTACGACCCCGCCGTGCGCGTGGTGGACTTCAACATCACACTGCAGTGGGCAGGAGCAGCGATTGACCGCGTGTTCGAGGTGCTGGACACGCGCCCCGATATCGAGGACTCGCCTAACGCCAAGCCGTTGCCCCACATGCGGGGCGAAATCGAGTTCCGCAACGTCAGCTTCGGCTATCGTCCCGAGCAGCTGGTACTGAAAAACGTCAACCTACACATTCGTCCCGGCGAAGTGGTGGCGCTGGTCGGTCCCAGCGGCGCAGGCAAGAGCACGCTGGTCAACCTGATTGCCCGCTTCTACGATGTAACCGACGGACAGGTGTTGATTGACGGCGTGGACGTGCGCGACATCAAACTGGATTCCATTCGGCGCAACGTGGGTATGGTGATGCAGGAGTCGCTGCTGTTCTCGGTGACCATCAAGGAGAACATCGCTTACGGCAGGCACGACGCCACCGAAGAGGAGATTCTCCGCGCCGCCAAGCAAGCCGACTTGCACGATTTCATCATGACCCTGCCCGACGCCTACGACACCAAAATCGGCGAGGACGGCATCAAGCTCTCGGTGGGGCAGAAGCAACGTCTCTCCATCGCGCGTGCTATCTTGACCGACCCGAAGATCCTCATCTTAGACGACGCGACCAGCGCCCTAGACAGCCAGACCGAAGCCAACGTGCAGGCGGCGCTGGAGCACGTGATGCAGGGGCGTACGAGCATCATCATCGCACACCGCCTTTCCACCGTCGTCAACGCCGACAAGATTGTGGTGCTAGACAAGGGCGAGGTGGTGGACATCGGCACGCACGAGGAGCTGGTGAACAAGCCCGGTGTCTATCGCACGTTGTACGAAGAGCAGTTCAAGTCCGCCGCCGACCTGCTGCTAGTCGAGTAGGGAAGGACTTGTCGCCGTCTTTACAAAACGCTTCCAGCCAAGTATAATCTGTGAGGCGATATCACACTGGGCACAACGGGAGGTGAGGGCATGCAGGGGATTATCATCGCAGGAGGATATGGTACCCGTTTCCGTCCGCTCACATATACTCGCCCTAAGCCCCTCATCCCCATTCTGAACCGCCCTTTACTGGAGTATCAGGTCGCCTTGCTGAAAGCACATGGAGTGACGGAGATAGTGTTTGCCACCAACTACATGGCGGAGGCGATAGAAGAGCATTTCGGCGATGGCAGCCGTTTCGGAGTGCGGATGCGCTACGCCCGCGAGGAGCAGCCGCTGGGCACCGCAGGAGCCATCCGCAACGCTGCGGGAAGCCTTTGGAGACGCGAAACCGTCGTGGTGTTCAACGGAGATATCGTCACGGACTTCGACCTGAGCGCCATCATTCGCCTGCATCAGCAGCGTGGGGCGCGCGCCACGGTCACGCTGAAGGCAGTGCCCAGCCCCAACCCCTACGGCGTCATTGACCTGGACGCGGACGGCAGGGTGCTCTCGTGGCGAGAGCCGACAGAGGAGCAGAAAAAGGCGCTCGCCGCCAACCCGAATGTGGAGCAGACGGGCTGGGACTACATCAATGCGGGCTTCTACGTGCTGGAGCCCGAGGTCGTGGAGAGCATCCCTGAAGGGCGAGCGGTCTCCATCGAGCGCGAGGTCTACCCGAGGATGATTGCCCAGGGGGAAGGGCTGTTTGGTGCGCCTGCGGAGGGCTACTGGGTGGATGTGGCGGGTCCTGCGCAATACTGGCGCGTGACAAGCGACCTACTGCGTGGGCGAGTGAACGTGCCCCTGCCCGGCGCGCCGCAAGCAGAGGGATTGTGGTGCATGGAGGGTGCGCAAGCGCGAGGTATACTGGACGCAGGTGCCGTCGCGCACCTCGGCGAGGAAGCTATTGTCGAGGAGGGAGTGCGCCTGCGCGGCACGGTCGTCATTGGCGCAGGATGCCGAATCGAGAAGGGAAGCGTGCTGGAAGATTGCGTGCTGCTGGAACAGGTGCACGTGGGGGAAGGAGTCTGCCTGACGCGCGTGTTGTGTGACCGAGAGGTGACCGTTGCGGCGGGATGCCAGATCGACGATGCAGTCATCGCAGCTGGGAGCCGAATCGAGAGGGAGAGCCGAATCGGAACGAGCTGGTAAGACCAGCAGAGCCAGAGAGTCCAGTTATCACTGAACAAAGCATCGGCGCTTTCCCAGGCGTGCCCTTTGCCTTCTTGCAGGTGTTTGCGGTGGAGGGACGCGCTCCGTCGCATCTGTCACGGTCACGACAGAGCGTGACCTTCCAGAAAATGGT
>JANWXG010000020.1 GCA_025057335.1 bacterium
ACGAGGTGCTGTTCCCTGCGGAACGTCCTCGCGACCCCCGCTGGCAACGGCTGTGGGACCGTTATGTGCGCGAGCGGTTCCCCCTGCTGTTCGTGCGCGTAGAGGGCAACTGGGACGCGCAGTGGCAGCGGTTCCTGAAGGAGCGCCATCCCCAGCGCTATGAACAGTTCCACTCGCGTTTTCCCGCTACCCTGCCGCAGGACGACCTACACTTCGCTGACTGGGTGCTCTTTGTGGACACGGTAGTGCCCGCTGAAGCCAAGAGACTGGTCACTGTCGAGGGGCTGTGGCGCGACTGGTTGCGCCAGAAGTATGGCACACTACAGGCGGTGAACGCCGCGCACGGCACAGCGTGGAAGCGCTGGGAAGAGGTATACCCCCCGCGTGCGGAGACCGATGTGCTCACCTTCTGGCGCCACAAGGACGAGATTCGGCGCGAGTTCCTCACGCGCAACTACCGTCTGGTGCTGGACTACATCCTGTTTCACGGGCGCGCGCTGTGGAATACCTTTGTGCTGGTGCTGTTGACCGTGCTGGGGCAACTCACGGTGCAGCCGCTGGCGGCGTACGGGCTATCGCGCTTCAACCTGCCGTATGCGCACAAGATTCTGCTTGCCCTGCTGGCGACGATGGCGTTCCCTGCCGAGGTGGCGATGATTCCCAACTTCCTGCTAATTAAGGAGCTGGGCTTGCTCAACACGTACTGGGCGCTGATACTGCCTGGGCTAGCGAGTGGGATGGGTATCTTCCTGCTGAAGGGCTACTTCGACAGCCTGCCCCGCGAGCTGTACGAGGCGGCGATGCTGGATGGCGCGAGCGAGCTGCGCATGTTCTGGAACATCACTGTGCCCCTGGCGATGCCCATCCTGGCGGTGATTGCGCTGGGCGCGTTCACCTCCGCCTACGGCGGGTTCATGTGGGCGTTCCTGGTGGTGCAGAAGCCCGAGATGTGGACGATGATGGTCTTCCTGTGGCAGCTGGGGCGCGAGAGCTACCCTTGGGTGTGGATGGCGAGCCTCGTGATTGCTGCCCTGCCCACGCTGCTGGTGTTCATCCTCGCGCAGAAGGTCATCCTGCGCGGCATCATCGTGCCCACGATGAAGTAGAAATCACGTTATGGCTACGTGGGCACCTGCTTGTTCATGCAGCACTTCTTGTACTTCTTGCCGCTGCCGCAGGGACAGGGGTCGTTGCGCCCCACTTTCTGCGTTCTCACCACGGTGGCGGCGGCGACCGCCGTGGCGCGCGCCGCGCGGCGCCCCTCTCCGTTCTCCCCCTCGGAGGCGGCTGCACCCGCTCCCGACAGGCTGGTCACCTGCACGGCAGGCTGTGGCTGCGGCGGCGCGACCTGTACGTGGTACATCCAGCGGATGACGTCCTCCTGCAGCGAAGAGAGCATCTGCTGGAACATCTCGTACGCCTCTTTCTTGTAGGCGACCAGCGGGTCCTGCTGGGCGTAGCCGCGCAAGCCGATGCCCTCGCGCAGGTAGTCCATATTCGCGAGGTGCTCCATCCATTTCTGGTTGATGACGCGCAGCATTACCCATTGCTCTATCGAGCGCATCAGCTCCGAGCCAAACTCCTCTTCGCGCTGGGCGTAGGCGCGCAGGGCGACATCTTGTATATACTCCACCAGCTGGTCGGCGGGCTGCGTCCGCAGGTCTTCCGGGCTCATCCAGCGCGAGATGCCGAACAGCTCCTCCAGCCGACGGTAGAGCCCCTCCACGTCCACCTCTGCCTCGCGCGTGTCCTGCAGAGTGAACATCACTACCGACTCTTCCACCTTCTTCTGCACGAAGTCGTGGATGGTGGGAGTGAGAGGGTGCCCTTCCAGAATGCGCCGTCGCTGGCTGTAGATGACGCGGCGCTGTTCGTTCATCACCTCGTCGTACTGGAGTACGTGCTTGCGGATTTCGAAGTTGTATGCCTCTACCTTCTTTTGCGCCCGCTCGATGAGGCGGGAGAGCAGCTTCACGTCTACGCTCTCGCTCTCCTCCCACATGTTCAGCAGGCGCTGCTTGGAGGGGTCGCCGAAGCGTCGCCACAGCTCGTCTTCCAGCGAGACGTAAAATCGGCTCTCACCGGGGTCACCCTGTCGCCCAGAGCGTCCGCGCAGCTGGTTGTCGATGCGCCGCGACTCGTGTCGCTCCGTGCCGAGGATGAACAGCCCGCCCAGCTGGCGCACCTCTTCAGCGGCTTTGGAGCGCTCAGCTTCGCTCAGCGGCGGTGGCGGCGCGGCGCGCCCGCGTCGGAACGACTGCCACTGCAGCTCCGCCTCCCCGTCCAGCTCTTCGCCTTCCTGCTGCGCCTGCGGAACCACGCTTCCTCCCAGGATGATGTCCACGCCCCGCCCCGCCATGTTGGTCGCTACCGTCACGGCGCCCTTGCGTCCCGCCTCAGCGATGATGATGGCTTCCTTCTCGTGGTACTTGGCGTTGAGCACGTTGTGAGGCACGCCGTGCGCGAACGCCTCCTTGAGATACTCGATGTTCTCTGGCGGCGCGCCGATGAGCTGTATCACGCGCTGCAGGTTCTCGGGCAGGTTCATATCAGGCACGACGCCCAGCTCCTTCGCCAAGGGGGTCAGTGCGCTGAGGCTCAGCTCCTCCAGGCGACGGTTCATCAGCGCGCGATACTCCTTCTTCTTCTCGGCGGGTATCTCTTTGCGCTTCTCCAGCTCATCGCGCAGGATATGGATGAGGCACAACAGCTTCAGGCGGTCAGGGCGCAGGCGGTCACTGACCTTTTCCGACATCTCGATAGAGCGCGTGCCTACCAGCACGGGCTGCTGCTTCACATACAGGCGCAGAATCTCCGTCGCGATTCCCCGGAACTTGGCTTCTTCGGTCTTGTAGATGACATCGGGATGGTCGATACGAATCATGGGCTTGTTGGTGGGCACGACCACTACGTCCAGCCCGTAAATCTTGCGGAACTCATCCTCCTCGGTCTTGGCGGTACCCGTCATGCCTGCCAGCTTCTTGTAGAGGCGGAAGTAGTTCTGGAAGGTAATGGTCGCTAGGGTCTGGTTTTCCTGACGGATGGGCACGCCTTCCTTCGCCTCGATCGCCTGGTGCAAGCCGTCGGAGTAGCGCCGCCCGAACATCAGGCGCCCAGTGAACTCGTCCACGATGATAATCTCCCCGTCGCGCACCACGTAGTCCACATCGCGCTTGAAGATGGTATGCGCCTTCAGCGCGGCGTTGACGTGATGCATCAGGTCGGGGTCTTCGGCAAGGTTCTTCACGCCCAACCCCTGCTCTACGCGCCGAATGCCCTCTTCGGTGAGCGTGACGATTTTCTGCTTCTCTTCCAGCGTGTAGTCTCGCCCTGGCTGCAAGTAGCGCACCACGCGGTCTACGCGGTAGTAGAGGTCGGTGGACTCGCCCGCGTAACCGGAGATGATGAGCGGCGTGCGCGCCTCGTCGATGAGGATGCTGTCCACCTCGTCCACGATGGCATAGTGCAGCTCGCGCTGAACCACGTCTTCGATGGAGAACGCCATGTTATCGCGCAGATAGTCGAAGCCGAACTCGTTGTTGGTGCCGTAGGTAATGTCCGCGAGGTATGCCTCTTTGCGGTGACACTCCCTCAGGTGCAGGTAGCGCGGGTCGGGAGCCTGATAACCAGGAGTATAGAGGTAGGAGCCGCCGATTTCGCCCGTTTCGGGACTTTGCCCCTGAATGACGCCAACGCTCATGCCCAGCAGGTGATAAATGGGTCCCATCCACACCGCGTCGCGCCGCGCTAGGTAGTCGTTGGCGGTCACGAGGTGCACGCCCTTCCCTTCCAGCGCGTTGAGGTAGATGGGCAGGGTCGCTACCAGGGTCTTGCCCTCGCCTGTCTTCATCTCCGCAATGCGCCCATCGTGCAGTACCATGCCGCCGATAAGCTGCACGTCAAAGTGGCGCATGCGCAGGGTACGCTTGGAGGCTTCGCGCACGACCGCGAACGCTTCGGGCAGCAGGTCGTCTAGCGTCTCGCCCTTTGCCAGACGGTTGCGGAACTCGTCCGTCTTGGCGCGCAGCTGCTCGTTGCTGAGCACAGCTATCTGGTCTTCCAGGGCGTTAATCTTCTCGACCACTTTGCGGTAGCGTCGGATGTCACGTTCGTTGCTGTCGAACAGGCTCAGCAGGAATCGCATGGCGTACTCCTTCGGCGCATGTGAGGTGTTGCCCACTGGCTACTACGGTGTTATTTTCGGCTTCCTCCCCGTTGGGGAATACGGTAGATTCACAGATACATGTTACCAGTCATACAATGCAAATGTCAATTGCTGAGGAGAGGGAGTGGTCGGCAAGCCTCCGTTCTGCCTTGCTGTGTGCGGGAAGCGGTTCTCGCAGTAGAGGGGGGAGAAAACGCACAGGAGTGCGCTCAATGGTTGGACTGGAGGGCGAGGCTCCTGCCGAGCACGGTTATCATCCTGCCCTCACCCCCCTCCCCTCTCCCAGAGGGAGAAGGGGGGATAGGAGATGAGGGGTAGATATTTCACGACACGGACTGACAGGCGAGGCTTCTGCCGAGCTGCTGTAGCGCACTGAAGTGCGCACTGCGAGCAGGGGGGCTTGTAGTGCAGGCTTCAGCCTGCCAGGGGCACGCAATCGATGTGTCATGCTGAGTCGAAGGCGAAGCATCTCTGAACCGTTTCCCTTGTCGTGCTGAGCGTGAGCGAAGGGGGTCGGAGATTCTTCGCTTCGCTCAGAATGACAGGAGAGCAGAATGACGAGAGACTGGAGGGCGAATCTCCTGCCGAGCCGTCAGGAATAGTCGCGACGGAGCGCGCCCCTCCAGCGACCCCTTGGAGGGATGCGCTCTGTCGCATCCACAGGCGCACGGCAGGGCGCAAGCCTCCCCCCACTCTGGAGGGCGAGGCTCCCTCGAGCCGTTCACGTGTCATGCTGAGCCGCAGGCGAAGCATCTCAATGAAACAGGCGGATTTTCTTTCCAGTCATAGCCCCCGAGTTCAGCCGGGGGGAAGATTCACGCAGCGCTCGCTTCTGCCGAGCGCTCCACGTGAAGAGCCAGACCGTTACTTTCCGAACACCCCTATCGCTGGGGAAAGCAGCGATGACGCGCAGTCTATCACAGGTTCGCCGCAGGAGAGAGGGGCAGAGCGTCGCGGCTCTGCCCAGTCGGGTTTTTATGTTTGGGGGGTTGCCTGCCGAATCATCTGCTCTACCTGTCGCGGGGTGATGGGGAGCGGTAACACTTTCACGTAGCGTCCGAGGCGGTGCTCCAGCTCACCCTGGGCGAAACCGTCACGCCGGCGAGGGGTCAGCACCATGATGTAGGTTCTCTCCACTCGCACAGGCACCATCTGCCACTGTATCCACTCCTCGGGAGGCATCAGTTGGAACGCACGGGGGTCTACCTGGTAGCCCTGCAGTCGGTCGTCCGCTGTGCGCGCTGTAGCAAGCTCTTCCGCTGCCGCGTAATCTTCGTCCATGATGCCCCAGCTCTCGTACAGCGGCTGCTCGATGAACCGGGCGAAAGCATAGCTGCGTTTGCGGAAGACCGAGGCAGCCTCAGGCTCGAAGAACGCAGCGAGCTGCTGCAGTTGCTGATAGGAGGTGTGTAAGATGGTGCGCATGTTTGCCAGAAGTGGCTCG
Organism: bacterium; assembly: GCA_025057335.1. Classification (GTDB taxonomy): domain Bacteria; phylum Armatimonadota; class HRBIN16; order HRBIN16; family HRBIN16; genus HRBIN16. The sequence continues at coordinate 5,610 of JANWXG010000020.1, forward strand.
TCTGCCAGCGGGTGGTTGGTCATCTGCAGCAGCAGATTGCGCATCGGCGACATCAGTTCCTGTGCCTGCGCGGGATGATGTACTTCGCCCGCGCGGTCGAGCAGGTCGCGGGCTTGCCAGAGGAGGTAGTATGCCGTCACCTCATTACTGTTGCCGAACAGGGAAGGAGCGGGTATCGTCAGCCGAACCTCTTCGCCCGTGCCGACGACGGTGAAAGAGAGCGAGACCTCCTGGGGCAACTCGTCCACAGGGAAGACTAGGTTCTGCTTTTCGCCTGCCAGCAGGTCACCGATGAGGTGCGTTTCGGTGCCGAATCGCACTACTACCTGGCTCAGCGCGCGGTTGGCTACCGCCCAGCGCTGCTCGCTGAACGCTCGCATGATGTCGTCGACACTGCGGGCGAAGTAGTGTACGCCCCCGCCCGCTCGCGCCATTCCCGACATCAGGCGTTCATCATAGTCGCTCCCCACACCGATAGTAGTGGTCACGATTTTGTACTCACGGTAGCTGATGCTCGCGTGGTGGCTGAGGCTCTCCGCATCCGTGAAGCGTCCCACATTCGCCAGACCATCCGACAGCAGCACGACGTGACCGCCGGGCTGAAGCATCTTGGCGCCACGCACCCAACCGCCATACAGGTTGGTCATGCCGCCAGGGTGAATGCGAGCCACCACATCTGCCAAAGATTCCGAAGGCGGGGCAGGAGGAGAAAGCACCTCTACCTCGTCATCGTAAATGACAACCCCCACTCGGTCTATCGGGCGCAGGGAGCGAATCAGGCGAGCGGCAGCCTCGCGTGTGATGGCGAGTTTCTGTCCACTCATAGAGCCGCTGCGGTCTAACACGAGGGCGATGTGCGCAGGCGGTTCCGCTTCTGAGAGGGGAAGGTCGGCGGCGGTAATCTCCAGCATCAGCAACCTGCACCTCTCATCCGCGTGCGCGACGAGGCGAGCAACCAGCCAGGGCGACTCATACGTAGTGGTGTCCAAAGATACCACCTCCTTTTAGAACATCAAAAGTGTTGTAACACATATAGTGTATCATAAAAAGACGAAAAATGCAAGAGGAGGAGGGGCGTTCTTCGGGGGAGGTTTAGGAAATCTGTTTGAGCAGTTCTCTCAGCCTCTGGTAAGCTTCCTGAAGGGCGTTTCGGAGGGGCTTCGCCTCGTCGAACTCCAGCGTCACCTCAGGCGTCAGCTGGATACGCGTCGTTTTCTTCACCGGCAGAGACGCGGCGAGATTCCGTCGCAGGAAGTGAGACACAGGGGGAAGTTCAGCAAGGTGCATCACAGGTATTTCCTGCAGGTGGTCGAGTTGCATCAGTTCAGCGGACAGCAGGTCGGTCACATGCTCTGCTCTATCAAGGGCTTCTGCAAACGATAAGCTTTGCACCTTGTCCAGATAGTTTTGCACGGTCTGCGCGAGCTTCTCGATGCCCTCCGCGCGCTGATTGCGAATGACCTCCTCAATCAGCTCCAGCTTCAGCCCCAGATGTTTGAACAGGCGCAGGGCGACCAGAATCACTAGGTGTTCATACCGATAGTGGGCTTTGCTACGAGGTCCTTCGGGAGGGGGAAGCAGCCCCTGCGAGGAGTAGAAGCGCAGAGTCCGCTTCTGCAGCTGCGCCTCCGGGATGGGACGCAACAGCGTGTTTGCGTTCTGCACCAGTTCATCCGCCGTGAAAGGCGCCAGTGTTTCGTAGTCCCTCAGCTTAGGCATGGAACCTGTCCGCTTTCATCAGAGAGTAGCAATCCGACCTCCTCGAAAACTGTTCCCTCTGCGAACGCTACCATTATAGGATGGTTGAGCAGATTTTTACAACCCCCCATACGGGAATACGCCGTGATGTTCTCCTACTGTTTCGGGTATGCTATATGGGCGGGGAGGGAGCGACCGATGGGTGAGCACCTGGGTTATCAGATTCTAGACCACACGGCGGACAAGGGCGTTCGGGCATGGGGCAAAACGCTGGAGGAGCTGTTCGAAAACGCCTCGCGGGGCATGTATCGGCTGGTGATAGACCCTGAGGGAAAGCGGGCAACGGTCTCCGTCCCGATTTCAGTGGAAGAGCCAGACCCCGTAGACCGTTCCGACTTGCTGGTGAAGTGGTTGCGCGAGCTCATCTACCTGACCGATGTGCAGAAGGTGGTGTTTACCGATTTTCGCGTGCATCGGGTGACGGAGACCACAGTGGAGGGCGAGGCGCACGGGCTGGTAGTGGAGGAGAACTCCATTCTGGACGGCGCGCCGGTGAAGGCAGTAACCTATCACGGGCTGCGCTTGGAACAGACGCCACAGGGCTGGGAGGCGGAGTTTTACGTGGACGTGTAGGGTATCTGTCCGTTGTGTCCAGTGAGGGGTAGTCAGAAAGCTGAAGTTGGGGAGGGAAATCCGCCTACGCGGATTGGAAGAGCCTGCGCAGGGGGGCTTTTGCATAGCCCACCATTTCAATGGTGGGGGGAGATACAGAGACACCTGTCCCCCCCGATTAAAATCGGGGGCTATGGTGAGCAGGAAATCCGCCTATGCGGATTGGAGGAACCTGTGTAGGGGGGCTTCTTGCATAGCCCACCATTTCAATGGTGGGCTACGGGCAAAGCTCCACCAATTCACATCTTGGCAAAGCACCAGTATCGATGCGGAACGCTCGTCGTGAAGTACGTAAGCCTGTCTCGCTGGCACGACGAAGTATGACCCTACGGAGGGTGGAGGACGGATAGAATATCAGGAGCGCGACCATGAGCGATTTCGTCTATATTTCCTGCCCTGGAGTGGAGGGGTATGATTTTTCCCCATCGCACCCGCTGCGTCCAGAGCGGGTGCTGCTTTCGCAGCAGCTGGCGCAGATGTTGGAAGTGTTGCACGACGAAGACATGGTAAGGGTCTCGCCTGCGTCGCCCGACCTCGTGGCTGAGGTACACTCGCCGCGCTACGTGCAGGTCGTGCGCGATCTGAGCGAGGGCAAGCATGTGCCGGGCTACTACGCCTTCGGCTTCGCCAGCGGAGACAACCCTCCGTTTCGGGGCATGTTCGAAGCCTCGCTGGCGGTAGTGGGCGCGTCGGTGGCGGCGGCGCAGGCAGTGATGGATGGCGTGCGGGTAGCGGTGAACCTCGCGGGCGGACTGCACCACGCCCGTTACGAGGAGGCGGCTGGCTTCTGCATCTTCAATGACCCCGCTGTCGCCATCCATGTGTTGAAACAAAAATACCGCCGCGTTGTCTATCTGGATATAGACGTACATCACGGCGACGGCGTGCAGTGGCTATACTACCGCGACCCGCAGGTCTTGACGATATCCATACACGAGTCGGGGCACTTTCTCTTCCCGGGCACGGGACATCCCGACGAGATTGGGGAAGCGGAGGGGCGCGGCACTTCGGCGAACATCGCCTTCGGGCGATACACGGACGACGAGGTCTGGTGGTGGGCGTTTCAACAGGTCGTGCCTCCGCTGTGGCGCTGGTTTCAGCCAGAGGTGGTGGTGCTGCAGATGGGCGCTGACCCGCACTACACCGACCCGCTGGCGCACGCAGCGTTGACCACGCAGGGATGGTTGCGCGCAGTGCAGTGGGTGGTCGAGCAAGGCGTTCCCATCGTCGCTACAGGGGGTGGGGGCTACTCCCTGACGGCAGTACCCCGTATGTGGACAATGGCGCTGGCGACTCTCAAGGGGGTATCTGTGCCCCACGAGATACCGCCACAGTTCCCCTTGCATGACGAGGTGAAGACCCTGCATGACCCGCAGCCGCCGGAGGTGCCAGAGCGGATGCGCGATGCAGCTAAGGCGTTCACGGAGCAGTCCGTGCAAGCGCTTCGACGACATCTGCAACCCTATGTGAGGTGGGACGAGACGACGTGAGCAGAATGGGAGGTTTCGCTCGACACCTTCAGGAGATTTGGCAAATCAGCCGCGAGCTCTCTACAGACGAGGTGCGCGAGCTCGCCGACAAGGGGTTTCGCATCGCGCTGGTGGGCAGCCCAACGCGCACGCACGACGTGATGGAGCAGTTGCTGGAGGGGCTTCCTCTGCCCGAACGAGAGAAGTCGCGGGCGTTTCTCGTCTGCGACACGAGGCTACCCTCCGAGCAAGCGGATATCGTCATTGACTGCGGCGGGGCGGAGGAGCCCCTACTGGGCGAACACTACACCTGGCTACTGCCCGAACAGGACGCGGCGGTTGCCCGGCGCATCGTGAACGACCTGCCCGGGCTGGCGGTTGCGCTTGCCCGGCGGTTTCCCCTCTTTCGCGAACCTGCCATAGAGTATCTGATTCGGGAGGCGTCGCGCGTCAACGGGCAAATCGCCATGCTGTCGGCAATACCCGGCGTCATTCCTCTGGCAAACGTGTTTCTGCCCCCCGCAGCAGTAGCGGACATCGTACTGTTGACCAAGAACCAGATTCTGCTCATCCTTAAGATTGCTGCCGCACTGGGGTTGCCCTACCACACTCGCGACCGACTGAAGGAGATTGTGCCTGTGGTAGCGGGGGCGATGGGATGGCGCTCGCTGGCGAGGGAGTTCGTCGGCATCGTGCCTGGCGGAGTCGGAGTGGTGGTGAAAGGCGCCATCGCCTATGCAGGCACGTATGTCGTGGGCAAGAGCGCCTACTGGTTCTGGACGACGGGAGAACGGCTCAACCGCAAGCAGAAGGAGAGGCTCTATCGGCAGATGCTGGAGGAGGCGACGCGCGTGCTGGCACCGCCTCCTGCCCAGCGTTCTCCCACTGCAGGGGAGAGAGAAGAACCTTCCGAGGGATAGCCCCAGGATTCCGAGTGGCTTGGACTGGTCAGTCCGCTGGGGTACGCCTCCTCCCGGGTCAGCGGCTTTGGGAAGGGCGTACCCCTGTACTCACACGTCCTGCAGAGAGCCAGAGAGGTACGCCTCGTAGGCGGTCAGGTCGAGCATCCCATGCCCCGACAGGTTGAACAGGATGACACGCTTCTCGCCTGCCTCGCGCGCTTGCAGCGCCTCGTCGATGGCAGCCCGCACGGCGTGTGCCGATTCGGGCGCGGGGATGATGCCCTCTGTGCGGGCAAACTGCACCGCCGCCTCGAACACCTTCGTCTGCGGATAGGCGACGGCTTCGATGACGCCTAGGTGGTAGAGGTGGCTGACCAGGGGCGCCATGCCGTGATAGCGCAAGCCTCCCGCGTGGATGCGCGGCGGCATGAAGTCATGCCCGAGCGTGTACATCCACATCAGCGGCGTGGTCATCGCCGTGTCGCCGAAGTCGTAGCGCAGCTCGCCCTTCGTCAGGGAGGGACAGGCGCTGGGCTCCACCGCCACCACCCGATACCGTTTGCCCTCGGTCAGCTTCTGGCGCACGAAGGGGAACGCCAGCCCTGCGAAGTTGCTTCCCCCGCCCACGCAGCCGATGATGACATCGGGCTCTTCGCCCGCCATCTCCATCTGCTTCTGCGCCTCGATGCCGATGACGGTCTGGTGCAAGCAGACATGGTTGAGCACGCTGCCGAGGGAGTACTTGGTGTTCTTCGAGCGCACAGTGTCCTCGATGGCTTCGCTGATGGCGATGCCCAGGCTGCCCGGACAGTCTGGGTCTTCCGCCAGCAGCCTGCGCCCATATTCGGTATTCTCGCTGGGGCTGGGATACACTGTAGCACCCCACGTCTCCATCATCATCTTACGATAGGGCTTCTGGTAGTAACTGACCTTGACCATATACACAGTGCATTCCATCTCGAACAGGCGGCAGGCGAGCGCCAGCGAGGATCCCCACTGCCCCGCGCCCGTCTCCGTCGCCAGTCGCTGCACACCCGATATCTTGTTATAGTATGCCTGGGCGACGGCGGTGTTGGGCTTGTGGCTGCCTGCGGGGCTGACGCCTTCGTACTTATAGTAGATGTGCGCAGGGGTCTGCAGCGCCTGTTCCAGTCTCACGGCGCGCAATAGCGGAGTCGGGCGCCATAGCGCGTAGATGTCGCGCACGGGCTGAGGTATCTCTACCCACCGCTCCGGGCTGAACTCTTGCATGACCAGCGGTTCGGGGAAGATGGGCAGCATGTCGTCAGCCTGAATGGGCTGTCGGGTTCCCGGGTGCAGCGGGGGAGGCACTGGCTCAGGCAAGTCGGGCAGGATGTTGTACCAGTGCGTCGGAATATCGGACTGGCTCAGAACAAATCGCGTCGTCATACTCACGTGCGTTCCTCCTTCTACGGCGAAGGTTTCTGTTCCTCTTGAGGCGGCGTCGCCGGCTTTTCGGGTTCGCCCTGCAAAATTTGCTTTAGTCGCCGTTGCTGTTCTGGCGTCAGGATTTTGTTGACCTTCTCATCCGTTTGCTTACGCAGCTCCGCCAGTTTCTCCTTCTTCTGCTGTTCACTCCAGCCGTTCTCTCGCGCCTGCTTCTCGATAGCGCGGATGGCAGCGGTCTGCTCGCGCATCACTTCCAGCAGCTGTGCGCTCTGTTCGGGAGTCAGCTTCAGTGCAACCGTCAAGCGGTCTACCAGCATCGCCTCCGGTTCTAGGTTGCGCAGCTTGTGCAGTTGCTGTGGGGTTAGCACTGCCTCCAGCTTCTTCTGCATCCCCCGGCGCAGTTCGCGCAGCTTCTCCTGTCGCTCTTTCGCGCTCATCTGCTGCTGAAGAATCTCGCCGTAGCTCCTGTTATGCTCGGCGTAAATCTGGCGTATCTTCTGCTCTTGCTCGGGCGTGAGGGCGAGCAGGCGCGTGAGCATGGAGACAGGCGGGAGCGCGGGGTCAGGCGCTGTGGTGCGGATGAAGGGCTGTTGCTGCTTGCCCTCTCCAGGGGGGGAGGCTTCCTCTTGCGCCCACGAGTGGCAACACAGGGAGATAATGCCTACCAGCACGTAGCCCATCCACTGTAATCCTCTCATAGGAGACCTCCTGTCTAAAGGGAAACGCTCGTTGCAAGGCTAAGTGTATCATACAATAGGCATCGAGGCAACAGCAAGAGGACGGGAATCGAATGCGACTGGCATACTTCGACTGCTTTTCAGGCATTTCTGGCGATATGGCGCTGGGCGCCCTGCTGGGCGCGGGGGCGCCCGGAGAGGTTCTGCACGAGGTCTGGCGCAGCCTGCCTCTGCAGAGATGGAGCTATCAACTGGAGAAGACGACCGTCAACGGCATCGAGGCGGTGGACGTGACCATCCGCTCTGAGGAGGAGCAACCGCATCGCCATCTGTCCGACGTGCTGGAGATTATTCAGGCAAGCTCCGCCTCGGCGCGGGCGAAGGGCTGGGCGAGCGAGGTGTTTCGTCGGCTGGCGCAGGCGGAGGCGCAGGTGCACGGCACGACGGTCGAGCGTGTGCACTTCCACGAGGTGGGCGCGGTAGACGCCATCGCCGACATCCTGGGTGTGTGCGTGCTACTGGATGCGCTGGGGGTGGATGCGGTGGAGTGTTCGCCGCTGCCAATGTCGCGGGGGTTCGTGCAGGCGGCGCATGGCGTCATCCCCGTGCCCCCGCCTGCCGTGATGGAGCTGCTGAAAGGGGTAGAGGTAGTTCCCGACGACGCGGTGCAGGGCGAGACAGTGACGCCAACGGGCGCGGCGCTGATGGTCACGTTGGCGCAGCGCTTTGGCGGCTTTCCGCGCATGAGGATCGAGCAGGTAGGCTACGGAGCGGGCAAAAAGCGCTTCGAGGCACGTCCGAACCTGTTACGGGTAGTCGTCGGCGAGAAGGTACCCGACTTGCCCACGCAGGAGACAGTGCTCATCGAGGTCAACCTAGATGACATGAACCCAGAGTGGTATCCTGCTGTGCAGGGGCGGCTGTTCGAGGCGGGGGCACTAGATGTGTACTACACGCCCATCCAGATGAAGCGCGGACGCCCGGGCACGCAGCTGAGCGTGCTGTGCGAGCCGGGCAGGGAAGTCGCCCTGCTGGAGGTGCTCTTCCGCGAGACCACGACCTTCGGCGCGCGCTTTAGCCGATGGCAACGGCTGTGTCTGGAGCGACGCTGGGAGACCGTGCAGACGCGCTACGGCGAGGTGCGGGTAAAGGTGGGGCTGTGGAACGGAAAGGAAGTGACTGCCTCGCCCGAATACGCCGACTGCGCCGCGCGGGCGGAGGAGCATGGCGTGTCGTTGAAAGAGGTGTACGAGGAAGCAATACGGGGTTATCGCCCTGTGCAGGGGGAATAGGCTGGCTCTCTTTTTCGTCACCCTGAGCGAAGCGAAGGGTCTCCAGTGATGTTTCGCTACCGCTCAGCATGACAGGGACAGGGAGGAACGGCTCGGCAGGAGCCTCACCCACCAATGTAGCGTTTGGAGGGCGAACCTCCCAGTGAGCCGAACATCCACCGAGAGCGATAATCAGAGGACTGACGCATGACGGCAACGCATAGGCTGCAGGGAATTGTCATCCGCGCAAGCGCGGGCAACTACACCGTGTTCCATGAGGGGCGCGAGGTGCTCTGCAGCCTGCGGGGCAACCTGAAGAAGGAGCTGGTCATGACCGAGAGCGCCAGCCGCGCCCCGCGTGTGATTCAGGCGAAGCGCAAGCGGTTGACCAACCCTGTCGCAGTGGGCGATACCGTCTGGTTTCATTTCACAACCTCGCACCAGGGAGTCATCACGGAGGTAGAGCCTCGTCGCTCGGCGGTAGTACGGTTCATCCCCCGCACGCGGGAGGTACAGGTGATTGTCGCCAATATCGACCTGCTGCTGGTCGTGTTTGCCGTGCTGGAACCGCGCTTAGACCCCTGGCAGTGCGACCGCTTTCTGGTAGCGGCGTACGCGAACGGGCTGCATCCCATCATCGTCGCCAACAAGTGCGACCTGCCCATCGAGCCACAGACAGAGCATCACCTGCAGGTATATGTAAGCGCAGGGTACGAGGTCATCCGCGTCAGTGCGACACGTGGCGACAATATCCCCCTATTGCGTGAGCGAGTACGCGGCAAAATCTCCGCCGTGTGCGGTCCGTCGGGCGTGGGCAAAAGCAGCATCCTGAATGCCTTGCAGCCCGGACTGGGCTTGCGAGTCGGGCAGGTCGGTGAGGTCACGCACAAAGGCAGACACACCACCACCCTCGCGCAGCTCATCCGCCTAGGCGAAGACAGCTGGATTGCCGACACCCCAGGCATGCGCAACTTCGAGCTGTGGGAGGTCGATGCGCAGACGGTGTGGGAAGCCTTCCCGGAGATACGACCATACCTCGGCGAGTGCTACTTCCCCGACTGCCAGCACGATACCGAGCCCGACTGTGCCGTGAAGCAGGCAGTAGAGGAAGGGAAGGTAGACCGCCGCCGCTATGAAAGTGCGCTCTCACTGGCGAAGGGGGCGTCTGAGTCGGGGTAGAACCATCTCGCCTCGCGCTCGATGCGTTGGGCGAATCGTCCCTCCCGCAACATCTTTTCCCACTCGGCTTGTGTATACACTAGCAGGTCGGTGGAAAGGGGCAGGTCAGAGGTGTCGAAGTAGCGTGCCCGCTCCACGAAGGGAGTGGCAGTGTCATGCACGACAACCACTAGATCGATGTCGCTGCCCACACCCCAGTCACCGCGCGCGTATGAGCCGAACAGCCCGATACACACCACCTCCGGGTGGCGAGCGAAAGTGTGCTTCGCCCACGCCTCTACCGCGTTAAGTACGGTCTCGGCATCGAGCCATTTGAGCACGGGTGAACTCCAGGATCTCACGGGCATAGCGTACCGCCTCTTCGCTCTGCTTTCGGGTGTAGTATTCGTAGGGAGCTCCCTCCGCGAATCCGTTTGGATAACGAGGGGGGATGTAGTATGCGTCCAGTACGCTGGCGAACTCTTCCAGTTCGCGGGGTACCTCTACTACTTCAGGCAGTTGCCTCAGCAGTTTCAACACTGAGTGTCCCCACACATTCTGCCCTAGCTGAAAGTGTAATGCCTCAACTGCTTTCTCCGCCGCCTGCTGCGCCGCAAAGCATGCCCACTCGTGCACTTCGTTGTGCTGACTGATCTGCGCCTGATGCAAGTCACGCTCCGCCTGACGTAGCCAGTCCTCTGCACGGTTCATCGCGTATACCACCCCCTTCTATTATAGCATTGGCAGTCTCCTCTTGCCTCCTTGTAAGGAAAGGGATTGTAGCTTGGCGAGAGCATAGGACGCTATGAGGAAGCAAGGCGGGGGCTTCTGAAAGAGGTTCACATGAACTGCCTTCTGGGCGCGGCAGGAACGCTTCCCCCTTTTCACGAAGGCAAAATCAATCCCTGTTAGTTCGGAGGAGCGAGATGGCGGTTCGGATTGGTTTCTTCGGATGTGGCGGTATCGCAAATGCACACTTCAACGCGCTTTCGCAAATCCCCGAGGCGCAGTTGGTAGCGTTCTGTGATATCGACCTTTCTCGCGCCGAAGCAGCGGCGCAACGCTTCGGGGGAACAGCGTACACAGACTGGGCGCAGATGCTGGATAGCGAGAAACTGGACGCACTGTACGTCTGCGTACCTCCGCACGCCCACGTCGGGGCGGAAGAAGCGGCAGCGGAACGCGGTATCCACCTTTTTGTAGAGAAGCCTGTCGCGCGCACGCTGGAGAAGGCGAAGGCGATTGAAGCAGCAATTGCCAAGGCGGGGGTCATCAATAGTGTGGGCTATCACTTCCGCTACATGGCGACCACCCAGAAAGCGCGTGAGCTCATAGAGGGCAAAACAGTAGGCATGGTCACCGGCTGGTGGATGGGCGGCATGCCTGGTGTAGCGTGGTGGCGTGTGATGGAACAGTCAGGCGGGCAGTTCGTAGAGCAAACGACGCACATCGTCGACCTCGCCCGCTACCTCGTAGGGGATATCGTGGAAGTGTATGCACTGATGACCAACCGCAAGTTGCATCAGGAGGTGGAAAACTACAGCGTGTACGACGTGGGCGCAGTGGCGGTAAAGTTCGCCAATGGGGTCATCGGTGCCATTCACAACACTTGCCTGCTGCACATGGGGTGGCGTGTAGGGCTAGAGGTGGTAACGCCCGACCTGATTGTGGAGACTGACTGGGGCAAGGTGAAGACCACCGAGCCGGGGAAGGAGACCGTTTACCAGCTGAGCAACAACCCTTATCTGGAGGAGAACAAGGCGTTCATTCACGCCATCGTCACAGGCGACCGGACGAGCATTCGTAGTACCTACGCCGACGCGGTGAAGACACTAACGGTAACTCTGGCGGCGAACCAGTCGGTAGAGACGGGAAGACCAGTGAGGGTGGAGTTTTAACCTCTCCCCTAACTCCTCTCCTGCACGGAGAGGGGAACAAATTTCCCCTTCCCTTCTCAAGGAGGGGGATAGGTCAACCCTCTTGCCGAACCCCTCTCCTGCACGGAGAGGGGAGCTGCTCCCCCTTCCCTCGCAGGGGGGAGAGGGATAGGTTTCACATTCCAAATGAAAAAGGAGGAGTATCATGTTAGGAGAGACACCTGAACAGCGCGAGCAACGCCTGAAGTGGTTTCGTGAGGCTCGGTTTGGCATGTTCATTCACTGGGGGCTATACTCTCAGCTAGGGAGACACGAGTGGGTGATGAACCGCGAGCGCATCCCGATAGAAGAATACGAGAAGCTCGCGGACACGTGGAAGCCCAAGCCCTATCCTGCCCGCTGGTGGGCGCGGTTGGCAAAGCTGGCGGGCATGCGCTACATGGTGATGACCACCAAGCACCACGAGGGATTCTGCCTGTTCAACACTCAGTACACTGACTACAACGCGGTAAAACGCGGTCCAAGGCGCGACCTGGTGGCGGAGTACGTAGAAGCCGCCCGAGCCGAGGGGCTCAAGGTGGGCTTTTACTACTCGTTGATGGATTGGCATCATCCCGACGGCGCCCGTTGCAAGCACGATGCAGCTGCCCGCAAGCGGTTCGTGGAGTTCACGCATGGCATTGTACGCGAGCTGATGACCAACTACGGCAAGATCGATATCCTGTGGTACGACGTGAACTGGCCGCTCACCGCCGAGGAGTGGGAAGCGGAGAAGATGAACCGCATGGTACGTGAGCTGCAACCACATATCATCATCAACAACCGCTCAGGGCTACCTGAAGACTTCGGCACGCCCGAACAGCACATCACCCCCGAACCAGGCGGGCGCATGTGGGAAGCGTGTATGACCTTCAACGAGAGCTGGGGCTACACACCGATTGACAACCGCTGGAAGGATGCCTGGCAGATAGTGAGCATGTTGCGACAGGTGGCAGCAGGGGGAGGGAACCTGTTACTGAACATCGGCCCCGCTCCAGACGGTAGTGTGCCCGAAGTGTGCGAGCAGGAGCTGCTGAAGGTGGGAAGGTGGTTGCAGGAGTACGGACCCTCGGTTTACGACGCCACAGACCCAATGCAGCAGGAATGGATGATTACAGGCGCGTTCACCCGAAAGGGACAAACGCTATACTACCACTGTAACCGCTGGCCAGGCAGTGAGCTGGCGATAGGCGGCTTGCAATGTAGGGTGTTGCGCGCCCGTCTGATGAATGGTCCTGAGGTCGCTTTCACGCAGACTGAGAATCGCCTGGTGCTGCACGGCTTGCCCGAGACGCCACCGAACCCGATTTGCACTGTCATTGAGATGGAGGTAGAGGGTGAGCCAAAGCAAGTGCTCGGGGCAGGTTGCGTACTGATAGAAAACGACCCATGGAGGACGTCGTAGACCATCGCGCGCCCGTCGCAGGGGGGGCGAAGCTCCTAGTACGCCGAAAATAATAGCCTCTTGTTTCCCGCGAGCGGAGTGGGAAACAGCTCGGTCGGGGAGCCGCGCCCTTCTCCCTCATCATGCTACTCCAGCCTAAGTTGCAAAGAAGCAGAGTGTAGATAACCGACCGTAGTTAGGCAACGAAGGCGATATCCCCTTTTTTGATATGTTGTTTTCACTAGCTTTGTAATTTAAAACCTCTTTCAGGCAGTACATCAAGCTGCCGGCGACAATTTTAGGGGAAAACTCGCAAGGAGAGGGGTTCTCTGCGGAACCCTGGCACGCTTCTTGCACTATATAGGGGATAGGACGGGGACTCGCAGCCCCCAAATATCTGCGAAAAGGAGGGAAAAGGATGAAACGGTTCGTACTGTTCGGTCTGGTAGCTGGTCTGGCATTGCTGGTCAACAGTGCATGGGCAGTGGTGGTGGTCGACTACAAGACGGGTGCCATTACTGGCGCAGCGACCTTCTCCCCCTGGTCTCCACTTGACGTGGACAAAAACGGTGACCCCT
>JANWXG010000210.1 GCA_025057335.1 bacterium
GTCGTTTTCTGGTATCAGACTTCCTTTGCTGCGCAAAGCGTTCTTCATCTCGCCGTAGATTTTAGCCGTCCTGGCATCGCAGGGGATGATAGAGTTTTCCCTAACGAACTCTTCCAGCCGCTCGAGGTTTTCCATCACCCGCTGCGACTTGAACGCGCCATAGTATAGCTCACCCAGGGAGATACTCGGCACAAAGAGCGTGTTCAATAAAGCCACGCGCTGGCATACCTCTTGATCTCCTGCCAACAGGTCGATGATGATGCTTGTGTCCAACAGGTATCTACCATTCGCCTTCATCGACACGCTCACAGCCTTCCTCGATAGCCTGTCGCATTCGCTCGATGTCGTCTGGTGGGATAATCCCTGCGAACTTCAGCAGACGCTCGCCAGGTACGCCTGCCTGAGCAGGAGAGGCGAGCCAGCTCGCAAACTGCAACACCTGAAGCTGGAGATCGATCGGTAGCGACTTGACTCGCTCCACGATTTGGTCTACCACTGTCGTTTCCATCGACACACCTCCTGCCTGTTCCGACGAAAGTAGCTCAATCCACTACCCCTTCCACCGCTTCAGCACCTTCAGCGCGTTCCTGTAGGTGATTTTATCATATACCTCTTGCGAGATGTCGCCTGCCGCCAGGCGTTCCTTCAACCAGCTCAGCTGCGGCATCCGCCCCTCCTCGTCGGCGAAGCAGACATCCGTGCCGAACAGCAGCTTGTCCTGAAACTCGTTGAGGAAGCGAACCCCGTACTCCGGGTCGCGCGTGAGGGCGTTGTAACCGCTACCTGCGGAGATGTCGGCATACAGGTGAGGGAAGTCGCGCAACAGCTTGGGCACCATACCCTCTTCCCGAACCGGTCCCTTAGGATAGGTGAGCAGGTCAGCTGGCGTGGCGTCCGCGCTTATCTGCGCCCAGAAGCCGGGACCATGACCGATGATGACCGTGTTGGGAGCCTGCTGGAGCAGGTTCAGCAGGTGCGGCGAGCCCGGCTCGTCGATGAGTCCGTACTGTCCCTCGCCGACGCCAGTGGCGTGGATGGTCACAGGAAAATCCCACTCGCCACACTGGCGGAACAGGTTGACCACGCGCGGGTCGTCATAGGGCAGGTTCGCGCCAATCTCGCCGATGCCCACACAGCCCATCTCCACAAACCGCTCGAACAGCCACGAGAAGTCGGTGCGAGCGGTGTTGCCTCCCCAACGTGGGTCCACGTTACCAAAGAGGATGATGCGGTCAGGATGACGTTGCCCTTCGCGGATTTGGGAGAGGATATCGGGTTGAGGTTGAAACAGGGTGGGAAACTGCACACCGTCGGGCGAGGCGGGCCAAGGCAACAGAATCGCCTTGTCTATGCCTTCATCGTCCAGTCGGGCGATAAGGTCTTCCATCGTAATCGGTTTGCGGTGCATGTTCGCAGGCGAGCGCAGGTCGCCGATGTGGGTGTGCGCGTCGATAATCACTCTCTGGGAACCTCCATGCCAAGGTGATACATGGTGAACGCCAACACGTCCGCCTCCTCCTCGATCACCAGCGACACCGGCTTGCCCGCACCGTGTCCCGCCCGCGTTTGTATCCGAATCAGCACGGGGGCGTCGCCTGCTTGCACTTCCTGCAGGCGCGCCGCAAACTTGAAAGAGTGCGCAGGCATCACCCGGTCGTCATGGTCGCCTGTCGTGACGAGCGTCGCGGGGTAGCGCGTCCCAGGCTTCAAGTTGTGCAATGGGGAGTAGGCGTAAAGCACCTGGAACATCTTGGGGTCGTCACTGGTGCCATAGTCCTCTTTCCACGCCGAGCCGATAGTGAACTTGTGGTAGCGCAGCATGTCCATCACGCCGACAGCAGGCAGTGCCACCGCGAACAGCTCGGGACGCTGGCACATTACCGCCCCCACGAGCAACCCGCCGTTGGAGCCGCCCCGTATCGCCAGCTTGCGCGGGCTGGTATAACGATGGTCTATCAGGTACTCTGCGGCGGCGATGAAGTCGTCGAACACGTTCTGCTTGCGCTCCTTTGTGCCCGCCTGATGCCACTCTTCACCGAACTCGCCCCCGCCGCGCAGGTTGGGTATCGCTAGCACGCCTCCCTGTTCCAGCCATACGGAGTAGCTGACAGAGAAGAAAGGCGTGATGGAGACGTTGAAGCCCCCGTAGCCATACAGCAGGGTAGGGTTCTCCCCGTTCAGCGACAAGCCTTTGCGATGCACGATAAACATCGGCACGCGCGTGCCGTCCTTGCTGCGGTACCACACCTGCCTGGTCTCGTATTGCGACGGGTTCAGCCCTTCTATCTGGGGAGCATGGAAAACGCTACTCTCTCCCGTTCGGGCGTCGTAGCGGTAGATGGTCGTGGGGTATACGAACGAAGTGAAGCTGTAAAAGAACTCGTTTTGACTGCGCCTGCCGACTAGCGCGCTACACGAGCCTAAGGTGGGGAGGGGAATCTCTTTCACGAACTCGCCCTTCAGAGTGTAGACGCAAACCCTGCTGGTCGCGTTGCGTAGAGTAACCACTGCCATTTGCTTGCCCATCAGGGTCACCGCCTGCAGGGTGTCCTCGCCTTCGGGCAAGATTTCTTTCCAGTGTGTCTTGTCGGGCTGGCGTAGGTCTATCGCAACCACCCTGCCACGTGGGGCGTGCAGGTCGGTGCGGAAGTAGAAAAGCGTGCCGTCGTTGCCCAAAAACTGATACGACGCCTCGAACTGCTCGATAAGGGGGCGTATCGGCGCCCGTAGGTTCGGCTGGTTTGGGCGTTGCAGGTCCATCACGTAGACGAGATTTTTGGGGCCTGCTTCCACAACTTCGAACACGACGTAACGCCCGTCCTCGCTGACCGTTACATCGAAGCGCCACTCTGGCTGGTCGGGGCGTTCTAGGATGAGCAGGTCCTCCGATTGCGGCGTGCCGAGGCGATGATAATACACTTTCTGATGCAGGTTAGGATACCACATGGGGTTAGCGTCCTGTGGCGGTTCAGGATAGCGACAGTAGAAGAAGCCTTTGCCGTCCTTCGTCCACGCGATGCTAGAGAACTTCACCCACCTTAGCTCTTCGGGAAGGTCTTCGCCCGTCTCGACGGAGCGGATGCGTATCCGTTGCCAGTCGGAGCCTGCGTCAGACAAGCCGTAAGCCAGCCACCGCCCGTTCTCTGACACCGACACGTTAGACACCGACACTGTGCCATCGGGCGAGAGCAGATTGGGGTCTAGCAACACGCGCGGTTTGCCTGTCAGCGTCGGCTGCCAGTAGAGCACTGACTGGTTCTGTAGCCCATCGTTCTTAAAGTAGAAATAACGCCTGCCCCGCTTGAAGGGGATACCGACGCGCGGGTAGTTCCATCGGCGTGTTAGGAGGCGTTTCAACGGTTCACGATGGGGTAGGCTGCGTAGGTAGGGGAGGGTTAGGGCGTTCTGTGCCTCGATCCATGCCTTCGTCTCTGCCGACTCGGTGTCTTCCAACCAGCGATAAGGGTCGGGCACGGCAACCCCATGGTAGTTGTCTGTTACCTCCACCTTGCGTGTAGGGGGATATGACAGCGGATGGGACATCGCTTCGGTAGCGAGACACAAGAACAAAATCAGTAAGCCGATTTCCAAATCACCTCCAAACATCACGTATTACCCCTTTTGCAACCCTTTTGTGAGTGTATTATAAGGCGCAGAGCAAGAATTGTAAACGGGGTGCTACGAGCGCGTCGCTTCCGCATCTCTGCCTCACGACGAAGCGACACATGATACGGCATCCCCTCAGACGTCGCTGCCGTACACCCTTCCCAAGACAAACGTTGGTGTATCAGCCACAGCCGCAACTGTACCCAACGGGCGTCCGAAAAGTGCAGCAGACGATGCAGTAGCGAGTGGTCGGGCAGGAGTTGTAGGGCGAGCGCATGCTGTAGGCGCTGGTGGGAGGCGTAGTGGAGGAGGCATAGCAGGGCAAGGGGCGGGATGGGCGCTTTGGGGTGGAGGTAAGGTCCTCCCCCTTGGGGGCAAAGGGTTCCGCTGGTAGGAACGCGAGACAAGGGCTAGATACAGGCTGCTGAGAGGGTGATGAGCGTGAGGGTGAATGTGTACCATTGTGTTTTCATGCTTCCATTGTATCCTTCTGTCTCTACTTTTCTGTATACCTTCAACTGCAGAGAGGTCATGAGTTTACCATTCCATAGACATTTTACGCCACTATAGGAAATGAAGTAGTGAGCTACAAGGGAGCGGTGTTCGCGTATCCGCCCACCATTGAAATGGCGGGCTATGATGCTGGAGAAACCTGCCTACGCAGGTTCTCAAAATCCGCGCAAGCGGATTTCATCTCATCATAGCCCTTGATTTCCATCGGGGGCGAACCGTGTCCATGTATTCGCCCACCATTGAAATGGCGGGCTATGATGCTGGAGAAACCTGCCTACGCAGGTTCTCAAATACGCGCAGGCCGTTTTCCTCACATAATAGCCCACGATTTACATCGGGGGCG
>JANWXG010000211.1 GCA_025057335.1 bacterium
GCCGTGAATCGACACCAGCATCGGCGGCAGCGCCACCGGGAACGCCAACACGCCGAACAGCGCGCCGCGCATGGTAGACCGCGCCACAATCGCTCCCACCGCTGTGGTAGCACACGCCAGCGCGCCGCTCCCCAGCAGCACTACCGTCGTCAGCAGGCTCAGGTAGCGCACGGGCGCTTCTAGCAACAACAGGTACAGCGGCACGACCACCAGACACAGCGCCCACATCAGCGCCACATTGAACAGCAGCTTGCCCACGAACACCCCTGCGGGCGACACCGCCAGCCGTAGCGCGTCCGCCGTGCGCGTCTCCTCTTCCACTACGAACGTCCGCGACAACCCCGCTACCGCCGCGAAGAAGAGCACCACCCACAGCAGGGCGGCTTTCACCTCTGTCGCCACGCCAGAAGGCGGCGCTAGGGCAATGCCTGCCGCTACCACCGACGTGACGGCGAACAGAACTACTGCTCCCAGAGCCACTCGCGTGCGCAGCTCCAGCAGCCAGTCCTTCGCGAAGACGGCGAGCGCCTCACCCGCCCAGCTGGACGAGCGGCTCTCCGTAGCCCAGCTCTCGCGTGTCGTTGGTGGCGACGATAACGATGCCATCTCCCGCCTGTTCTCTCACCGTCTCGCGGATGAACTCCATGCCCGCCTCGTCCAGGTTGCTGCCCGGCTCATCCAGCAGCAACACGGGCGGACGATGCACCAGCGCTGTAAGCACCTTCAGCCGCTGCACCATGCCTGTGGAGAAGCTCGCCACAGGGTCGTGCGCTCGCGCACGCAGCCCCACGCGCTCCAGCCACCCTAACAGTTCGCCGTCGCTCAGCGATAATCCCCGCGCCCGCGTGAAAAAGCGCAGGTTCTCCAGCGCGGTGAGCGGGCGATACAGCGCGATGTCGGGTGCCACCAGTCCTACCGCCTGTCGTCGCTGGTGCGCCGTCAACCGTGCTCCATTGTGAAGGTACACGACTTCGCCTCCTGTCGGCGCCAGTAGCCCGGCGAGGATGCGTAACAGCGTGCTCTTGCCGCTGCCGTTCGGACCCAAAATCGTCCACGCTCCGGGGGCAGTGACGGTCGCCCAGATGTCGCGCAGTACCACGCGCTCGTCGAAGACCTTGCTTACCCCACGAAGCTCCACTTGCCAACTCATCGCTTCTCCAGGCAAAGTATACCCGATATTTGGGCGAATGGGAAGACAGACACTTTGTATTTGCCTTCTCCAGCGGCGTTTGGGAGAGGTTTTCCCCCGATGCCCTAGGAGGTTCCGCCCCAAACCCCATACCAGCGGGAGAGGCTCTCACCAAGCTCTGCCCTGACCTGCTAAACTATCCCCCGTCATGCTAGGAAAGGTTGCCCATTGCATCCCCCCCTGCTCCCGTGTTAGAATAAACCTGCGACTTCTCGGGGGAGGGCTTTCCATGATTATTGGCTTGGGCGCAGACCATGCGGGCTACTACCTCAAGAACATTGTGCGGTCGTATCTGCAGCAGCAGGGCATTACCGTGCGCGACTTCGGCACCCATACCGACTCCCCGTGCGACTATCCCGACTTTGCGCTGATGGTAGCGAACGCAGTAGCGCAGGGCGAGTGCGATTTAGGTATACTCATCTGTGGCACGGGAGTGGGCATGAGCATCAGCGCCAACAAAGTGAGGGGCATCCGAGCGGCGCACGCACAAGACCCCGTGACCGCGCGCCTCGCCCGCCAGCATAACGACGCCAACGTGCTGTGTATGGGGGGGCGAATCATCGGCGCCGAGCTGGCAATGGAGATTGTCAGCGCTTTTCTGAACGCCTCGTTCACCGACGAGGAGCGCCACGTGCGCCGCGTCAACAAGGTCAATATGTTGGAAAAACGTTATGCTGAGGGAGAACGGGAACGTGAAAGTACTGGATGAACCTTGGACGATGCATTATCATCGAACCGCTCCGCTGTCGGAAGTGGACCCCGAAGTATTCGCCGCTATTGAGGACGAAAAAAAGCGTCAACACACCCACCTCGAACTCATCGCCTCTGAGAACATCGCCAGTCGGGCTGTGCTCGAGGCGATGGGCTCTGTGATGACCGACAAATATGCCGAGGGCTATCCCGCGAAGCGCTACTACGGCGGCTGTGAGTACGTGGATGTAGTGGAGAGCCTCGCTATCGAGCGGGCAAAGCAGCTGTTCGGGGCGGAGCATGTGAACGTACAGCCCCATTCGGGCGCGCAGGCGAACCAGGCAGTGTACAGCGTGGTGCTGCAACCAGGCGATACCTTCCTAGCGATGGACTTGGCGATGGGCGGACATCTCACGCATGGCAGCCCAGTCAACTTTTCGGGAGTGCTGTACCGCGCGGTGCACTATGGCGTGCGCCCCGATACAGAAGAGATCGACTACGACCAGGTGCGCGACCTCGCTCGCAAGCACCGTCCGAAGTTGATAGTTGCTGGTGCCAGCTGCTACCCCCGCATCATCGACTTCGCCCTCTTCCGCGAGATTGCCGACGAGGTAGGCGCGAAGTTCATGGTAGACATGGCGCATATCGCGGGGCTGGTGGCAGCGGGCGAACACCCTTCGCCCATCCCCTACGCCGATTTCGTTACCACCACAACCCACAAGACGCTGCGTGGTCCGCGCGGGGGCATGATCCTGTGCAAGGCAGAGTACGCGCAGGCAATCGACAAGGCGGTCTTCCCCGGGATGCAGGGTGGTCCGCTGATGCACGTTATCGCCGCCAAGGCGGTGTGTTTCAAGGAGGCGTTGCAACCGCACTTCAAGGAGTACCAGGCGCAGATCCGGCGCAACGCGCGGGCACTGGCGGACGGGCTGGCGCGGCGAGGATTCCGACTCGTTGCGGGTGGCACCGACAACCACCTGATGCTGGTAGACCTGCGTCCGCATCGGCTTACCGGGCGCAAGGCGCAGACGGTGCTGGACAGCGTGAACATCACGGTCAACCGCAACATGATCCCCTTTGACCCCGAGAAGCCCTTCGTCACCAGCGGTATCCGTCTGGGTACGCCTGCGGTGACCACGCGCGGCATGACCGAAGCGGAGATGGAACAGATTGCCGACCTGATTGCGCGCACGCTGGAAGCGCCCGAGGACGAAGCACGACGGGAAGAGGTGCGTCGCGAGGTGCTCGCCCTCTGTGACCGCTTCCCTGTTCTGGCATAATGATTCGTAGGAGGGGAGATGGCGGACACCAGACCATCGTGGGATGAGTACTTCCTGCGCATCGCCAAGGAGGTCGCTACCCGCGCGACCTGTCCTCGGCGTTCAGTAGGCGCCGTGATTGTGTTGGACAGGCGCATCCTGACCACAGGCTACAACGGCGCGCCGCACGGGCTGGCGCACTGCACCGAGGTGGGATGTAAAATCGTGGACGGTCACTGCCAGCGCGCCCTGCACGCCGAGCAGAACGCCATCCTGCAGGCGGCGCTCAACGGCGTCTCCACGCGCGGCGCGACGGTCTACGTCACCTGCCAGCCCTGTAACACCTGCGCCAAGATGCTCATCAACGCGGGCATCGTGCGCGTGGTGTTCGAAGGCGACTATCCCGACCCCTTTGCGATGGAGCTGTTCGAGGAGGCAGGTATCGAGCTGGTGCGTCTGCGCGACGGGGTGCCTGAAGTGCTCTTCCCCCGCCGAAAGAAGGGAGAACGCGAGTGCGAGTAGCGCTATTCGCCTTCTTTGTCGCTGCTGTGCTCGCCGCGCTGATTACCCCCGCGGTGCGAGCGCTCGCCATCCGCATGGGGGTGATTGACCAGCCCGATGAGCGTCGCGTGCATTGCCAGCCGACCCCCCGCTGGGGCGGAATCGCCATCTACCTTGCCTTCTGGGCAGTGGTCATCCCGCTGGAGCTGTGGATGGGCAGGTGGAGCCATACCCTTACCGCCCTGCTGGTCATCGGCACGGGCATCGCCCTGCTAGGGATGCTGGACGATAAGCGCCATCTCTCGCCCCTCTGGCAGATGGTGACCTTGCTAGGGGCAGGGGTGGCGCTGACGCTGTTCGGCATCCGCATCGAAGGCGTCACACACCCGCTGGCGCCGATTATGCCCGGTGACTACCGCCCTGAGTACTGGGTGCCGCTGGGCATGTGGAGCGTGCCCGTCACGGCGCTGTGGGTGTTCGTCGTCACCAAGACGGTAGACGCTATCGACGGGCTGGATGGACTGGCAGCAGGAGTCGCTGCCATCTCCGCTACCACGCTCACGCTGATGGCGGTGCTGGAAGGGCAGCTAGCGATTGCCGTGCTAGCGGCAGCGCTGGCGGGGGCGTGCGTGGGCTTCCTGCGTCACAACATCAACCCTGCCTCTATCTTCATGGGCACGGTTGGGGCGCAGTTCATCGGCTTCGTGCTGGCAACGCTGGCGATTGTGGGCACGTTCAAGGTGGCGGCGACCATCTCCGTGCTGGTGCCGCTGCTGGTGCTGGGCGTGCCCTTCTTTGACGCCTTCTTCGT
>JANWXG010000212.1 GCA_025057335.1 bacterium
ACGGGCTCGCGCGATGAGCGCGCGCCCGAATACGGCGTCTCGCATTTCATCGAGCATATGCTGTTCAAGGGCACTGCTCGTCGCGATGCGCTGGACATCGTGCGGGAGATCGAGGGACGAGGAGGTTACCTGAACGCCGAAACCGACAAGGAATACACCGCCTTCTACGCCCGAGTGCTCCCCGAAGACCTGCCTGTGGCGCTGGATGTGCTCTCGGACATGCTGTTGTCGCCTCGCTTTGACCCCCAAGACATCGAGCGGGAGAAACGCGTGGTTATCGAGGAGCTGCGCGAGCTGAAAGACTACCCCGAAGAGTATGTGTACGACCTGTTCGCCCAGACGCTCTGGGCGCGCCATCCGCTGGCGCATCCTGTCATCGGTACTGCGTCGACCGTGATGGCTTTGGACGGCGCGCACCTGCGCGCGGTGATGGCGGAGCGCTACACGGCTCCCAACACGGTCGTGTCGGCGGCAGGGCAAGTGGAGGCGGAGCAGCTCGTGTCGCTCGTACAGCGTTACTTTCAGGAGATGCCCGCAACGAAACCGTCTCCCCGACTGCGCCCCGCTCGCGCTACCGCGCGCCGAAAACTGCTGCGCCATCCCACTCAGCAGGTGCACTTCTGCCTAGGCACGGCGGGCTATCACCTTTACGACGAGCGCAAGTACGCCCTAGCAGTACTGGATACCCTCCTAGGCGGGAATATGAGCAGTCGCCTCTTCCAGGAGGTGCGCGAGAAGCGAGGACTGGTGTACCACATTGGCACTAGCGCCGTCGCCTACCGCGAAGGGGGCTATTTCGCCGTGCACGCCAACTGCAGTCCAGAGAACTACGCGCAGGTGCTGGAAGTGGTTCAGCATCAGCTGCGCCAGGCGTGCGAGGGAGACCTCACAGAGGACGAGGTGCAGCGCGCGAAGCATCAGCTGCGCGGCAGCCTGCTGATGAGCACGGAGAGCGTGAACGGACGCATGTCCGCCAACGCCAAGAGCCTGCTCTTCTACGGGCGCGTGATTACTGTGGACGAGATGATCGAGCGCGTGGAGAGCGTAGACGCGACGCAAGTGGTCGCGGTGGCGCAGGAGCTGTTCGGTGATGGGCAGATGGCTCTGGCGGCGATAGGCAGTCTACCTCGGGGAGGAGCCGAATAGTTCCCCCTACCCTATTTTGACCGTTCGCGTCTGCGGTTCCCACTCGATAGACGTGCCCAGCGCTTCC
This sequence comes from bacterium, assembly GCA_025057335.1. GTDB lineage: Bacteria > Armatimonadota > HRBIN16 > HRBIN16 > HRBIN16 > HRBIN16. The sequence continues at coordinate 1,214 of JANWXG010000212.1, forward strand.
GCCAGTTCCCGACACGCCACGTGCCCTTTCCCCTCGATCAGCGTGCTGGAGAGCGTGAGTAGCTTCCCGCCTACGTCTACCTGCACTAGCCCGCCCGTTGCGCTGCGCATGTACCAGCCAAGCCCCTCTGCCAGCGGACGTATCGCCACATACGCCGACTCGTTCAGCATCACCACGGGGAAGGTCTTCCCGCCAATGGACAGTGTAGCGGAAGAAGGTTGTTCCAACGGCTCCTCGCCCAGCATCGCCCGCTGCACCAGCGCGCGCAAATAGTGTCCTACCTGCGTGCGGCTCATCTCTGGTGCCCACGGCAGCACCATCGGGTCCCACTTCCCGTGTTGAGGTATTCCCAGATAGGTCTCCACCTCGCCATGCCCCAGCACCGTTTGCGGCGTGACGGGTATCCTGTAAAACTGGCACAGTTGCGCTACGACCTTCGCCATCGTCTCCCACTGCTTCGGGGTCATGGGGTAGGGACCAGGCTGAAACGGAGACGCCTGCGCTCCGCTCATACAACACACGGCGACGCCAATGGAGCCCGTGTTACATCGCGCGGTGTGGGCGGCGTACACGCCGTCCGCCGTGGAGACGTTATCGGCGATGCTATGTGTGCCGCGAACGAGCGTGCCATCGCCCTCAATGAGAAGGTGGTAGTGGGCGCGGTCAAGGGAGGTCGCCTTGTAGCCTCCCGCCGTCCAGTGACAGATAATGCGCTTCATGCTGCACGGAGGCAGCCACTCTTTCGGTATCACGGTCATCGCGAACCTCCTTTCTCAGGTGACCTATTCTAACACATCTTTGGGAGGTTTGCACAGCCGATGCAGGAGAGCTCATCTTCATCACGAATGTGAGGTGAAGCGAATAAGCAGCCCTGTGGCAAGCGCTGCCCGACGCCAGAAGAGGCGTCCCCCCTTGTCCACGACAGGGAGGTGACGTCAAGCTGTATGCCGAAGGATGCTACTCATCGGAGGAGGTCAAAGGATGATTTTGCTAAGCATCGCAGCTACACTTACCCTGTCGCCGTACTGGCAGCTCATTTCCCATCAGTATACAGCCCGGCATGGCTTGCCAGAGCAACCTGTCACCGCGATAAAAGTGCATGAGGGCAAGGTATATTGCCTGGCAGGAGATGTCTACGTGCTGGAGGGCGAGCGTTGGCAGAAGGAGAGCAATCCCCCTCTGAGCGCGCAACAGATGCTGCCTGAGCCACCGCCCAAACTGGAGTATCCGAAGCGCTTCTATCCCCACCAGAAGATGCCCAACATGGACGGGGAACCCCGATGCGCTGCACGTGACGCCGCTGGGCACTGGTGGATAGGCACCTCACGCGAAGTGATTGTCACCAATCTGGACGACTACTTGCTGCCCATCAAGCCCGAGCCGGGCGGGTTGCCCTACTATGACGTGACCGCCATCGCCTGCGACCACCAGACAGGCTGGGTGTGGGTCGGTTTCAGCGAGGGGGCGGCCGTGCTGCAGGAAGGCAGGTGGCGCTATTTCTGGGGACGGCGCTGGCTGCCGGGCAACCGCGTATACGCCATCGCGCTGGACGGTGCGGGCGGTGCGTGGCTTGCTACCGACAGAGGGGTCGCCCATATCGAGGCACGGCGGATGCGCCTGATAGACAAGGCGATGCACTACGAGCAAATCAACGCCGCGCGACACAACCGCTACGGCTTCACCGCCGACTGCGAGCTGCTAGACCCCGAAGACCCCACACGCTTCCGCTACAACGCGACCGACAACGACGGACTCTGGACCTCTATCACCGTCGCCGCTCAAGCCTTCCGCTACGCTACCACCAAAGACCCGCAGGCGCGCGAGCTGGCACGTCAGAGTATGCGCGCCCTACTGGAGCTGGCTTACAAACCTGGCTCGCCTGGCTTCGTGGCGCGCGCCATCGCCCGCGAAGACGAACAGAACGTCAACCTCTCCGACTACAGTCCCGAGCGCTGGAAGCCCTCGCCCGAAAAGGGCTGGCTCTGGAAAACAGACACCAGCTCCGACGAGATGGATGGACACTACTTCGCGTGGTACGTCTACTCGGAACTGGTGGCTGACGAGCAGGAGCGCCAGGAGATTGCGAAGGTGTGTCGCGCAGTGACCGACCGCATCCTGCGCGACGGGCTGCTGTACATCCGTCCCGACGGTCAGCGCACCACCTGGGGCGTGTGGGCGCCTGAATACCTGAACGACGACCCCTGGTGGTGGCAGGAGCGCGCCCTGAACTCCACCGAAATCCTCTCCCATCTGCTCGTGGCTTATCACCTCTGTAAAGAGCCACGCTATCTGCAGAAGTACGAGGAGCTTATTACCAAACATCACTACCTGCTCAACTCGGCGGAAGGGCGGGTCAACGCGCCGCCCGAAGCCATCAACCACTCGGACGACCAGCTCTGGTTCCTCGCTTACTATCCGCTCGTGATGCTGGAGAAGGAGCCTTCGCGCCGTGCGCTGATACTGCTCAGTCTAGAACGGAGCTGGCGCGCCGTCCGCCCCGAACGCAACCCGCTATACAACTTCATCTACGGGCTGGCTACAGGTAAGCCCTGCGACGTCGAGGAGGGGGTGCATACGTTGCAGCGCTGGCCCTGGGACCTGCGCGGCTGGGAAGTGCGCAACAGTCATCGTACTGACCTCGTGCTGGACCCCGCGCGAAGTCGCCTTGGACAGCGGATTGCCACTACCCCTCTGCCCCCCGATGAAAGGCAAGGGCTGAAGTGGAACGCGAACCCCTACCGCATGGACTGGGGCGGCACGGGGCACTATGAAGACTACGGCGGCGCATTCCTCATCGCCTACTGGCTGGGCAGGTATCACCGCCTGATTGAGGAGTAGTCCATCCCCTGAACCCTGTGGAGGGCGAACCTCATGGTGAGCTGAAAACCCCCACCCTGCCTCCCCGTGAACGGGGAGGAGGGCGGCTCGCCCTCCAGTTTCTCTGTCATTCTGAGCGAAGCGAAGAATCTCGGAGATGCTTCGCTGGCGCTCAGCATGACAAGGAAGGAGATGCTTCATCTCTGGCTCAGCATGACGGGGAGACGTCCTGGCGGGAGAGTTGCCCTCCGATTCATGTGGTATACGAAACCTCGGTGAAACATTCGTACGCGGACGGGGAGAAGCCTACCCAGTCAGAGGAAGGCCGAGAGTATATCTCCCCAGTCAGTGTGAT
>JANWXG010000213.1 GCA_025057335.1 bacterium
CGGGAGAAGAAGCCTGTCCGAGCCAGCCACCTCGCCCGCTTGCTGGAAAACATCGGGCGCACAGAGGCGCTGCCCTGGGCGCGATGGGATGCACAAAAGCGCTTCCTGCATCCGATGACAGGAAAGTTGATCCATCCCGCGGAGATGTTTCCCTACCCTTCACACTCGAACGCCACAGAAGGCATAGTGTCCCTCCTGCTTTTCCGAGTAACCCTTCAGCCAGGGACGACACATCGCCTTACTGTACGATACTCGCAAGAGCCCGGTTACATACGCCCGGAAGAGCCTGGACTGGAACCAGTGTTCCGAGGAGTGCATTTGACCTACTTGCTGCGCACGCAATCGTGGGCGAGCTATGGTCCCATCGACGTGGAAGTGAAAATCCCGAAGCGCTTGCGCCTGCGCTCCTCCCCAGCGGTCCGTTTCGTTGCGGAGCAGGGGGGAGAGCGCATCTACCGCACACGACTGGTCAACCCCAAAGGCAACCTGTATATCACGGTAGCCAACCCCGACAGTTTCTACGTGGTATCTTGGCAAGCGGTAAATCGCAGAGGACAAACCGTTCTGTATGACTTTGAAGTGAGAGACCCTGGAGACGCCACCTCAGAGCATGCACGTTTCATCAGCGGTGCCGTGTATCTGCCTGTTCACATCTTGAGCCGCTGTACGAAGATTTTCTACGCATACCCGCCCCGCAAGAGAAACGCAGAGCAGATAGAGTATCCTCATTACATACAAGTTCAGTGGCAAGCAGGACGAGTGCTTCTGGAAGCAGGCGGACGACGAGTGGAGCTGCGAGCAGGCAGACCTACCGCCATCGTGCAGGGACGCCCAGTCAGGTTGACCAAGCCCCCCGTGCTACTGGAGGGACGAACGTGGTTGCACATACGCGACTACTTCGCCTGCGCGCTTTACCTGCTGGACACCCCGCCAAACGGCAAAAGGCATCAACTCTCACAGAATCAGATACGGACACACTTTGATTACCGTAACATGAAAGTGACAGTGATTTTGCCTTTCTAATGCTGTAAGGATTCTCTGCTGAGCGCCACGCTACGTCTCCCCGCAGGCTTTCGCTGGGGGAGGCGCCCTGTCACGTCCTGAAGGCGTTCAGCGTAGCGTAAGCGTCTCGCCCTTGTAACCCACGTGCAAGATGCACGTGCTCCTTGGAGGGAGGCGCTCCGTCGCGTCCGCCATCACGGTCATCGTCTGGAGGGACGCGCTCTGTCGCGTCCGCCATCACGGTCACGACAGAGCGTGACCCTCCAGAAGGCTGTCTGCTCGCATTTGGAGGGAGGCGCTCCGTCGCATCCGCCATCATGGTCACGACGGAGCGTGACCGTTCGGAAGTCAGTACGCTGCCGAGCAATGCGGCAGTACCTTTCCTCTGGGCGTCTTGACTTTCCTTCCCAAACAAGTATACACTAGTATACGTTATGCGCCGCTTACAGATTCAGGAGATACGTTGCAAACATCTGCTGCATCGGACGGGCGCCCCTTTCGCGGAGTTCACGCTGAACCCGTACGTCGGATGCGGTTTTGGGTGCTCCTACTGCTACGTGCCTGTGCTGCGGGCGCAGCGTAGGCAGGACGGCGCGGAGGATTGGGGCAGTTGGGTGCAGGTGAAGGTGAACGCGCCCGATGTGGTGCGCCGCGAGATGTTGAGCGTACCGCGCGATGCGCGCATCTTGATCGGTAGCGCTACCGACGCCTGGCAGCCCCTGGAGAAGCGCTACCGCGTCTCGCGGGGAGTGCTATACGAGCTGAGCTTCTACCCCAATCCGGTGACCATTCTGACGCGCTCGCCGTTGCTGCTGCGAGACATCGACCTCCTAAGGCGTCTCGTGCGGGTGACAGTGCATCTCTCCCTGCCGACGGTAGATGAACGTGCGCGTCGCATTTTCGAACCGCATGCCCCCGCAGTGGCGGGTAGGCTAGAGCTCACGCGCCGCCTGCTGCAGGCGGGGATTCACACCACGTGGGCGTGGTGCCCGTTCCTGCCCGGCGTAGAGAACACTGCCGAGCACATCCGGCAATACGTGCAGACCGCTGCGCAGCTGGGCGTGCGCGAAATCTGGGTGGGCAGGATGAATTACTGGGGCTTCATCGGCGCAAGTTACCAGCAGTTGTTGCGCCACTACAGAGAGCAGACGAGGCAACCTGCTCGCTGGCTGGGGCGAGAGCAGGTCAGACAGCTGGTGCAGGCAGAGTGCGCGCAGGCGGGGATAGCGTGCCGCATTTCCTCAGGGTGAAGCCCTTGCCCCTCCTCTCCAAGCGCACCGGGAAATGCTCCCTCGATGTGACATTCCGCAGGGCGTACCTGTATAATGCTTGTGACGCCATGAGACTATGTCACAACGGGAGGAGGCAACATCGTGAACCGCGAGCAGGCGTGGGCTTTGCTGTGTGAATATACCTCTTCTGAGAACCTGCGTCGTCACGCGCTGGCGGTGGAGGCGTGTATGCGTCACTACGCGCGCCTGTGGGGTGAAGACGAGGAGCTATGGGGCATCGCGGGCTTACTGCACGACCTGGATTACGAACAGCATCCTTCATTGCAAGAGCATCCCTTCGTGGCAATGGAGATACTGCGTCAGCGCGGTTATCCAGAAGAGCTCGTGCGCGCTGTGGGCGCACACGCTGACCACACGGGCATTCCCCGCCAGACGCGGATGGAGCACGCCCTGTTTGCCTGCGATGAAATCACGGGCTTTGTGACCGCCGTCGCACTGGTGCGTCCAAACAAGAAGCTGGCGGAGGTGGACGTGGCGGCGGTGCGCAAGAAGATGAAAGACAAAGCCTTCGCGCGGGCAGTGAGCCGTGAAGACCTGCTGCGGGGCGCGGAGGAGATTGGGATGCCGTTCGAGGAGCATGTGCAGCACGTGATTCGCGCCATGTCTACCATCGCCGAGGAGCTGGGGCTGTGAAGGTGTATGTTGACGGCGCCTCGCGAGGCAACCCTGGCAGGGCGGGCATCGGTGTAGTGCTGTGCAACGAGCGAGACGAGCCTGTGAAGGAGGTCAGCGAGGCTATCGGAGAGACCACGAACAACGTCGCTGAGTATCGTGCGCTGATACGCGGGCTGGAAGAGGCACGGGCGCTGGGCGCGGATGCTGTAGAGGTGTTCACGGACAGCGAGTTACTGGCACGTCAGATGAACGGGTTATATGGGGTGCACGCTCCGCACCTGCTGCCCCTGTACAGAAGGGCGAAAACCCTACTGCGTCTGTTCCGAAGCGCAGACGTGAGGCACATTCCCCGTTCGCTCAACCGGCGTGCAGACACGTTGGCAAAAGCCGCTGCTGGAGAAGAAGGCGCGGCAGGACATGAAAGCTTCCCCTCCGCCCCATCCCGCTGAGATGGTCGCTCAGAAGTCGCCCCCGCCCGCGTCGCCTCCGCCGAAATCGCCTCCGAAGTCACCGCCGAAGTCGGGAAAGTCGGCTCCGCCCGCGTCGTAGTCGCTCCCCCAGACGCCGCCGAACGCGCTGTCGAAGAAGTCAGAGCCGCCCGTGTCAGGCGTGGGCTGCTCGTCCCAGCCGAAGCCGCCGAAGAAGTCCGCCCCGCCCGCGTCGGTCTGGTCAGCGGTATCCATACCGCCGCCGAAGAAGTCGCCGCCCCCTGTGTCCACAGGAGGCACTTCGCCGCCAACCGACGCCGGCTCGCGCTCGTGGATAATCACTGGCGGCGGCATGAGGATGTTCGCCAGCAACAGCCAGCTCAGCAGGTCCATTCCCGGGTAGGGTCTGCCGTAGTCGCGGTAGGGGTCGTAGTCAGGATGCTCGTACCAGGGGCGTACCCTGTCGCCGTCGCGGTAGACGCGCATAGAGGGCGTTTCCCCACGTCGCAGCTGCTCCGCGCACTCCTCGCACGCCCACACCTTTCGCGTCTCCCCGCTGATAGTCACCTCCACAGGCTGCAGCTCGCCCAGCGTCGGAGGTTTGGAGCAGAAGAAGCAGGCGTAGGTGCGGTCGTTAGGGCGTATCCATACGGAGGCGCCCGTCGCTAGAGGTTCTCCCTCTTCCTCCTCTTCCACCTGGATGCTGGTGTCGCCGCCCGCCCGCAGGATGTACTTTTTCGCCTTCTCCACGCTCCTCTGCGCCCTGTCCAGCAGGTGCTCCGCGCGCCACAGGTCTTGTGGACGCTTCGCCCGTTCCATGATGGCTACTGCTTGCGCCTGCAGTTCCGCCGCCTTTTGCCGATGCTCTCGCGCGCGGCTGGCGTCCTCGCCCTCTGGCAGCACGTCGATGTAGCCGTCCAGATACTCGATGCCCTCTAGCACGCGCGCCCGCGTCTCTTGTAGTTGCGCCTTGAGCCGGGCGACCTCCTGCGCCCGCCGCCGCAGCACCCACGCCACACCGCCGACCACCAGCACC
>JANWXG010000214.1 GCA_025057335.1 bacterium
GCTCTTTTGGCTTGTAGTGAAGCACGTAAGTGCTTCTCCTAAACAAATAACAGGGACTTCAGAATAATGGGAAGCCGAGGGGCGAGGCTTCTGACAAGTCGCTTCGCCCCACGCACAGGGGAAACAACTGTATCAAGCGCTTATCAACAAAGGTGGCGAGGCAGAGATGAACTTCAAGTACAAGGACTACTATGCCATACTCGGTGTGCCGCGCAACGCCACCGAAAAGGAGATTAAGCAGGCGTATCGCCGGCTGGCGCGCAAGTACCACCCTGACGTCAACCCGGGCGACAAGAGCGCCGAAGAGAAGTTCAAGGAGATTAGCGAGGCGTACGAGGTGCTCTCTGACCCGGAGAAAAGGGCGAAGTACGACCAGTATGGCGAGATGTGGAAATACTACAGCGAGCAACAGCAGCAGCCTGGCGGATTCTCCAGCGGTGGCGGATGGCAGGACCTGCGCGATTTTGGCTTCGGCGGGCTGGGCGACCTGTTCGCCACGCTGTTTGGCGACGCCTTCGGGCGGGGACGCACCGCTGAAGCGGACTTCGGCACGGTCTTCGATGCCTCGCTGGATGTGGAATATCCGATAGAGGTCTCCCTGGAGGAGGCATACTCTGGCACAACCAAAACCCTATCGCTGACGCTGCAGGACACCTGCCAGCAGTGCGGCGGCACGGGCGCCTCGCGCACACGGAGCGGATACTTCACGCTCGGACAAGCCTGCTCCGCCTGCCACGGCAGAGGCACTGTCCCTCGCCACAAGAGGCTGGAAGTGCGCATCCCTGCAGGCGTTCAGGACGGGGCGAAGATACGCCTGGCAGGCGAGGGCTTAACAGGACGCACGGGGCAGCGGGGCGATTTGTACCTGATTGTGCGCATGTCGCCGCACCCCCGCTTCGAGCGCAAGGGGGATGACATATATGTGGAGGTAGACGTGCCGTACACTACGGCGGCGCTGGGCGGCGAGGTGCGCGTGCCCACCCTCAAAGGCAACGTGACGATGAAGGTGCCTGCAGGCACGCAAAGCGGGCAAGTGTTCCGCCTAGCGGGACAGGGCATGCCCCACCTGAAGGGGAGCGGATACGGCGACCTGTATGCACGAGTACGCATCACTGTGCCGCGCACGCTGACAGCACGTGAGCGTGAACTGCTACAGCAGCTGGCGCAGCTGCACGGCACAGCGACCGCGGCTCGCGTGTAGAGTGTCCTGTCATCAATTGCTCTTGATTCTTTGGTAACCACTCGGTGATGACTATTTGTTGTCGGTGTGTGGCGTGGTAGCGGAGGGAGGCTCTTTCTAGTTATGCTGAGCCGCAGGCAAAGAGGGTCAGAGATTCTTCGCTTCGCTCAGAATGACAGGAGGCGCACTGACGTGCGCCACTACCAGCACAGCGGTTCGTAGTGAAGCACGTGAGTGCTTCAGAATGACAGGGGCGTTGACATGCGCCACTACCGATGTGGAGCGCTCTGGCATAGCTCGTAGCGAAGCACGTGAGTGCTTCCCTTGGACAAACAGCATAGACCGCAGAATGACAGGAGGCGCACTGACGTGCGCTACTACAAACACGGCTCTTTGGCTCGTAGTGAAGCACGTGAGTGCTTCTCTCTACCTACAAGCAACAAGATTTGGGGGGCGAGGCTCCTGCCGAGTCGATACAGCGCACCAGAGTGTGCGCTTCGATACGTGTGCCTTTGTAGTGCAGGCTTCAGCCTGCAAATTTGCTCAGGTCAAGGGGGGAGGTCACGATGGCAGACAACACACGCGACAAGCATGAGCCAGTTTACCTGATTAGCGTGGCGGCGAGACTGTGCGATATGCACCCGCAGACGCTGCGCATGTACGAGCGTCTGGGCTTAATCCGCCCCAAGCGGGTGAACCAGAAGAACCGCCTGTACTCGGAAGCCGATATCGAACGGCTGCGTCAGATTCAGCGCCTGACGCGCGACTTGGGTGTGAACCTGGCGGGAGTGGAGATTATTCTCGACCTGCTGGATAAGGTAGAACGGCTGCAGCAGGAGCTGGACCAGATGCACGCCCAGATGGAGCGGATGGTGCAGGAGCGCGTGGAGCAGATTCTCGCCGAGAGGCAAACGCTGCCTGCGCGAGTGCTGCGCGAGCTATAGGTGTCCTCCCCCTTGCATGGCGCAGCCTCTTGCACGAGGCTACGCCGAGAGAGCTAACAGTGCCTGCTGAAGGTTCCTCAAACTGACCGCCGCGATGTGCTCTGCACCATCAGAGTAGTCGAATACCTCCACGGAAAGGTATCCCTGATATCCTACCTCCTGCAGCGAGCGTAAGATGGGCACAAAATCCACTTCGCCCATGCCTGGTCCCTTCAGATTGGGGTCGTTCGCGTGGAAGTGGGCGAACCAGCCTGCCGAGTCGCGGATAATCTGCGGGATTGGCTTGCCCTCGCTGCTCATCGCCTTCACGTCCAGAATGATGCGCGCGGCGGGGCTATTTAGCTCCTGCACGAAGCGGATGGCGTCTTCGGCGCGGTTGAGGAAATTGGTCTCGGCGGGAGAAAGAGGCTCGATACACCAGACAACGCCACGCTCCTCGGCGGCTCGTATGGCAGGACGCAGGGTCTCCAGAGCGCGCTCCCGCGCCTGCTCGGCGGTAGAATCGGGGGGCACACTACGCTGCCTGGGCGAACCCAGCACCAGCACCTTGCCCCCGATGTCGGCGCAGAAGTGCGCCAAGGCGGTCAGGTATTGCGCCGTGCGCTGACGTACCTGCGCGTCAGCAGTGGTCAGATGCAATCCCTCTGGTTTCACCAGCAGCCAGTGCAACCCCACAATCTCGATACCCGTCTCCGCCGCCATCTGTCGGATAGCGGCGCGCTCCCCTGCGCTAACCTGCTCCACGCTATCCGCCAGCGTGAACGGTGCAATCTCTATCGCGTGGTAGCCAAGTCCCCTGCAGTATTCCATGACCTGACGTAGCGACCACCCCGCGAAAAGCTCGTTGCAGATGGCAAAACGCATATCGCATCCCCCCGAAGACCCGTTTTCGCTCTGTACAATTCCCCCTGTGCGCGCGCTTCCCTGCTACGGTAGCCTGCCTTCGCGCCTCTGGTGTCAACCTAAAGTGGTTTCTCCGTTTTGCCGAGAATGGGAGTAGAACCTCCCAGTGTTCGGGGAAGCAGGTTCTCCCATGCCCACAGAGGAACGCACTGAGCAAGCCACTCCGCGACGCCGACAGGAGGCACGCCGACGAGGACAGGTAGCGCGTTCGGTGGAGCTGACATCGGTGGCGGTCTTTCTGGCTGTAGTGTTGGTGCTGAAGTCGGTCAGCAGCGGAGCGTTGCAGGGCGCGATGGACTCCCTGCGCTTCGCGCTCACCCATCCGCACCTGACGGAGTTTTCCCCAGCGCTTGCGCTTGCGTTCACCTCAAGCTGTTTCAGTTATGCCGCCAGAGCGTTTCTGCCCGTGATTGGCGTGGCGATGGTCGTGGGCATTGTGATCAACCTACTGCAAGTCGGTGTTACCTTTACCGCTGAGCCACTCGCCCCCAACTGGGCGAGGCTCAATCCCATCGTAGGTCTCTCCCGTCTTTTCTCCCGCCGCGCTGCTGTGGAGAGCGTGAAGACTTTGCTGAAGGTGCTGCTGATTGGCTGGCTGACCTTTTCGGCAGTGCGAGCGGATGCAGCGATGCTCTTGCGCGCCAGTGAGATAGACCCTCTAGCGGTGTTGATGCTCGTGGGGCAGCTGCTCTACAAGATGGCGTGGCGCGTTGGGCTAGCGATGCTGGTGCTCGCCGTGCTGGACTACGGCTTCCAGCGGTGGGAGTATGAGAAGAGCCTGCGCATGACCAAGGAGGAGGTCAAGCAGGAGATGAAGCAGACGGAGGGCGACCCGCAGGTGAAGTCGCGTATCCGCGCCCGTCAGCAAGCCATCGCTCGGCGGCGCATGATGCAGGCAGTGCCCAAGGCGGACGTGGTCGTGACCAACCCAACGCACTACGCGGTTGCCCTGCAGTATGACGCACAACGGATGGCAGCACCGACCGTCGTGGCAAAGGGCATGAACCTGATTGCGCTGCGCATTCGGGAGATTGCCCAGCAGCACGGCGTGCCCATCGTGCACAACCCGCCCCTCGCGCAAAGCCTCTACCGCACGGTAGACGTCGGTCAGCAGATACCCCCTGCGCTCTATCAGGCGGTGGCGGAAGTACTGGCTTACGTGTATCAGCTGCGACAGCGACGGTAGCAGGCGAGGGAATGTGTCTTCGCCGCCGCTTAGAATCGCAGCTCCTGTTCCGTCACGACATGCTCAAAGAACGGCTTCCCCTCCTTGTCGCACAGGCTCAGCACGAGGCGCCTTTCTCCGCGCTTCCCCAGTACGCGAATCAGCCCGAAATGTCGCTT
>JANWXG010000215.1 GCA_025057335.1 bacterium
TGGTCGACTTCGCTATAGTGAGCCTGTGGATACCCCGTGTGATGGAGGCTGCTCCGGGGGCATTGAGCGCTGTGGCGGTGCACGTGCCACAGGTGGGAGCCAAACCGACCCCAACGGGGCTGCGCCCCATCGGAATCATCGGTCCTGCCGATTTCGTGTTTCTGGCGTTTTACTTCGCCTGCGTGTGGCGATTCGGGATGGCGGCACGGGCAACTTACATCTGGATGGTGGTCGCCCTCGCGGGATACATGTTCTTCCAGAACGTGGTTGGCTCGCTGACGCCGCGCCTGATGGACGCAGTGGACATGTTGCCAGGTCTGGTGCCAATGGCGGTTGTGCTGATAATTGTCAACCGCAAGCATTTCCGCTTCTCACGAGAGGAGAAGCGCGCGATGGCGGTGGTAGCATTGCTGGTAGTCGGCATCATCACTGTTGCTTTTTGGACACTCAGATAAAGGAGGTGCAAAATCATGATTGTCACGACCACGCCCTCTGTGGAGGGCAAGAACATTAAACAGTACCTGGGGATAGTGGTTGGCGAAGCCATCGTCGGCGCCAACATCTTCAAGGACCTGTTTGCCAGCATCCGCGACATCGTGGGCGGGCGCTCCGCCGCCTACGAGCAGGAGCTGCAGAAGGCACGTGACATCGCCATGCAGGAGATGGTGGCGCGTGCCGAAGCTTTAGGTGCCAACGCCGTCGTGGGCATCGACCTGGATTACGAAGTGCTGGGGCAGGGCGGTTCGATGCTCATGGTGACTGTCAGCGGCACCGCTGTCGTGGTAGAGTAGGACAGGCTCAAATAAGGTTGTCATTTCTGTCTTTTTTTGGTATAACTTCGCCGGGGGTGATGAGTTGGAAAAGGTACGGCATAAATCGACGAAACGTCGCAGCCTGTTCTGGCGCGTAGTGCTCTTCTTACTGATGCTGAGCGCGCTCTCGGTGGGCACGCTCAGCGGATACTTTTATGCTTCCAGCAAGGCAGTACGTAAAACCGTTGGCGCGTTGTGGCAGTATCGCGGACTAGACGTGGCGCAGGCGTTCCCCGGGCAATCCTCGGTGACCCTGTTGCTGCTAGGCTCCGACGAGAACCGCGACAACAAGAAGCGCATCTACACCAAGCACACGCGCAGCGATACCATCATGATAGCGCACTTTGACTTCGCGAACCGGCGAATCAGCGTGCTTTCCATCCCCCGTGATACGCGCGTGCGCATCCCTAACCACGGTGTGCACAAGATTAACGCCGCGATGGCTATCGGTGGTCCTGAACTGACGGCGGATACCCTCCGCGAATGGCTGGGTGTGCCCATAGACCACCACGTGGTCATCTACTACAATGCCTTCCGCCGCGCAGTAGACCTGTTGGGTGGGGTGTATATCCATGTGGATAAGCCCCTGCACTACGATGACAACTGGGGCGACCTGCATGTGCACTTGGAGCCAGGCTGGCATCGCCTGAACGGTGAGCAGGCGCTCGGCTATGTGCGCATCCGCAACGATAGCGACCTGGCACGCATCGAGCGACAGCAGAAGTTTCTCGCTGCGCTGAAGGAGCACTTCCGCCATCCCAGCACCTACCTGAAGCTGCCTCAGATACTAGACGCCGTCGACGAAAATCTCAAAACCTCGCTGAGCTACGGGCAGATGCTGGCGCTGGCATGGTTTGCCAAGTCGGTGCCCTCCACGCACATCGAGATGGTCACCTTGCCCTGCCGACCGGGCAGAAGCTACGTATACGCTGACGAAGAGGAAGCGCGTCGGTTGGTGGACCGTCTGTTCCACTCCGCGCCTTCCAGAGTGATATCGCCTCCGCTGCCCGTGAGCACCATCCAGTGACCCGTAAACATCTCCCCCCTCCCTGCCGATAATACGGGTGTAGCCCCTTCACTGGAACGCCGGATGCGTTCCGCATAGTCTGTAGCACACCGAAGGAGCGACAGGGATGTCCAAGAGATATAATGATAACGAAATACAGCAGCTCGTTATTGAGTACCACCGAACGGGCGACCCAGAGGTGCGTGAGCGCATCGTCGAGCAGTTTCCTACCCTGGTGGAAAGCATCGCGCGACGCTTCATCAACACGGGAGAACCGCTAGAAGACCTAGTGCAAGAAGGCTACCTTGGGCTGCTCAACGCCATCGACCTGTATAAGCCAGATCGAGGCACGAAGTTTTCCACTTATGCCACTCACTTCATCATCGGACACATCAAGCACTATCTACGCGACCGGGGCAAACTGATTAAAATCCCTGCTTGGATCCAAGAGCTGCAGCAGAAGCTCACGCGCGTCGTGGACTCGCTCTCGCAGCAGCTGGGCAGGCAGCCCACCTTTGCCGAAATCGGCGCCGTAATGCAGATGGACGAAAAGCAAGTGGAATACCTGCTCTCTACTAGCGACCTGCTGCGCGTCGCTTCCTTAGAGACGGGCGACAACGAAGAGGAAGAGTACTTCCTAGGGGCAGACCTGGAAAAGCTGGAACATCCCGATAGCCTGAGCTTGCAGATAGCTGCCGAGGAGCGAGTCGTGCTCGAGCACGCCATGGAGCGCCTGAAAGAGATCGAACGACAGGTGCTCTACGCCTTCTTCTACGAAGAGCTGTCGCAGACCGAAATTGCCCAGCGACTGGGCGTCTCCTGCAACTACGTCTCACACGTCCTGCGCAACTCCACCCGCAAGCTGCGAAAGATACTGGTCACGGAGGAGATCCGAGATGCTCAGGCGCAGATGATGCGCTTGCAGCAGAGGATGGCAGCAACCGAAGCCGAGCTGACCCAACCTTCCATCGTAGACCCCATTACGGGATGCTACAATCGGCGCTACTTCGAAAGCCGTCTGGACGAGGAGATCAACCGTGCCAGTCGTTACGGCTATACCTTAGGGTTGGTGCTCATCCGCGTAGGTGGCGCTTCGCTGTTCATCCGCCAGCACGGGCTGAACCTGTTCGAGGGGGTGATGGCGCGTCTGGCGCCGCGCCTGCGTGCGAAAATTCGCAAAGCGGACATCCCCGCCCGTATCGATGTGCCTGACATCGCGGTCATCCTCCCCTACACGGGCGAGCAGGCAGAGGTCGTCCGTCGCCGCCTCAGCGAGGAGACCCTGCAGATGCTTCGGGAGGAAGACCTGCTCGAATCTGGACTGTGGGTGGAGAGCGCGTGTCACTACACCCAGGAGTGGGTGAGCGTCAAACAGTTCGTGCACCAAACAGAATGCGCCTTGCGTACCTTCTGGGGTAGCGCTGAGGTGCCAGAGAACGTAGCCGCTTGACCCTCCTTTCGCCCTTGCGGGAGGAAACCCGATAGCCTGCGCTGGGTTCCCTCCCTGCTTCTGCCTGCATCTTCTACCGTTTTCTCCCAAAAACCCGCAGCAGTACGGGGGGAAATCACTCACTTATGAGCAGAGTGTTGCTGTCTAACTGAGTGATGAGATGTATGTGAAGGAGTGAGTGTACGTGACGACGAGATACCCCTTCCTCGGGCTAGCTGCTCTGCTGCTCACTGCGGCAACTGTTGCCTCTGGAGCTACGATGCCTCGTGGCTCCTTCCTGAGGCAGCCCGCGCACAGCGCGGCACAGCTGGCAGCGCAAGTCAGAAAAGACCCTGTCGTCGCCTCACGCTACGAGAGGCATTATCGGGTGTCCGCCTCACAGTTCGCCAACTACGTACAAAGCCAGCTGGGGCTGCGCCGCCTGAGTAAGAGCGGTCGCTACCGAGTGTTCTACGTTCGCCCAGACGGCAGCATCGGCAGCCAGATGCGCTCCCTGCGCAAGGGCACGGCAGTGTTCCTGCATCTGCGAACGGGAGAGCCAGTGCTGCTGGCAGAGTGTGGCAACCCAATGGGCACAGGGCTACCCGGCTACCTGCGCGCAGAAGCAAACGGCAACAGGTCAATGGCGAACGCCTCTCCTGAGGCTTCCGCGCTGGGCGAGGAGGAGATATTGAATTCTCCTCCTGTGGCCACCGCGCCAGACCCTTGGAGTGAGCACCTGGCTCCGAGCGAACTGCTTTCCGACCTGCCCGTAGAGGGAGCGGATTTGAAGCTCAGCATACCCGATGTGGTTGTCCCGCATGCGGCGTACGCATCTCATTCTCCCTTCGCCCTGCTGGCGCCACTGCTGATAGCAGGAGTGAGTGGGGTGTTCTCCGCAGGCGTTCACGGCTCTCCCCCGGGACGAGGAACGCCGACACCTCCTCCGCCTGCTGTGCCTGAACCTTCCTCCCTAGTGCTGTGGGCGGCAGCAGGGGGAGGGATACTCCTGATGCGCGCTCGGCGCAAAGCATTACACAGCCATCTAAAAGGGCGCTCCTGTGCGGGGCAGCAGTAATGCCCCGCTC
>JANWXG010000216.1:0-4056 GCA_025057335.1 bacterium
TGGAAGTGGTGCCCATGCACAGGCAGCGCAGCGGGAGCGTTCATCTCCGCCCCAAACAGCGCGGCGAGGAACAGTCGCTTCTGCCATAGCGGGGCACGCCATACCCAGGCAGGTACCTCGTATGCTTGGGCGCTCTTATTGCCCACAGGCACTCCCAACGCCGCCATCAGCAGGGCGAACGAAGTGCTTGCTACCTTGATGGAACACTCCTCGTATCGGAAGCGTGTCTCACTGTGGGGCTTGGCGATAGCGTGGTGACGCACTCGGCGGTATACCCGTGAAGGCGTGAGCCCAATCCGTTGCAGGTCGCGACGGATATATTCCAGGTCTTCCGCCTTGCCGTAGAACCAGCAGACGCCCTTTCCTGTCCCGTTCTGGAAGTACAAAGCGCCGTCACCCATCGCGTAGCCTACCAGTTTTGCCAGGTATGGCAGCGCGGGCGAATCGTAGCGCAGCGGCAGCAGGTCGCGACGGCGCAGATGATGCAGCACTTGCACTGCGCGATGTCCTGCCTGAGGGTCCGCCTGCTCGCTCAGCAGGCGAAGGATGTCCCTCTCGTCCACGATGGTCTCTGTGCTCGGTGTCTCATAGGGCACTCCCTCAAAGGGATATACGGCAACACGGTCTCCTGGTCGCAGTTCTTCCAGACGCTTCATGCCGTGTGGCGTTAAGAAGGGATGGTCTACACTCGCCTTGACAGTGTCGCCTGCTGTCGTACGCAGCTCGTAGACAGGGTTATCCGCGCGCGCCTTGATGTATGCGCCGATGGGAGCGGAAAGGGGGCGTCCCCCTGCGCCTTGGCAGATGACTTGCTCCTTGTCCCAGCGGTTTTCCAGCTCTGCGATGCTCAATGTGTAGCCGTGTGCGCACAACACGCGAGCATCTGCCGTAAGACAGTTGATATCGAAGCCAACCCCACCGGGTGACACAACACCTTCTTTGATATCCATCGCTGCCACTCCACCGATGGGAAAGCCATATCCCCAGTGAATGTCGGGCATGGCGATGGAGTAGCGCTGGATGCCAGGCAGGGTCGCCACATTCGCTACCTGTTCGGGAGACTGGTCTTGCGTGATGTGCTCGATGAGCTGTGCGCTGGCGTAGATGATGCCATCCACGCGCATACCCTTTTTATAATCCTTCGGGATGCGCCAGCGGTAGGTATCGATCCGCTCCAGCTTGCCCTCCCACTTCTCTGCCATCCTGCTCACCTCCTTACCAGCATATTATACTCCAGCTAGGAAAGAGAGGGGAGGATGCGCGGGCGAGGTTGCCTTTTTTCTGGAGGGCGAACCTCCCGGTGAGCCGAAGAAACCACGCCCTGTCCCTCCATGCGCGGGGGGAAGATGGCTCGGCGGGAGCCTCGCCCTCCAGAAGGCGCGTCGCCCTGGAGGGCGAACCCCCCGGTGAGCCGAATATCGCCCTCTCCATTCCGCAGGGATTCTCGCCCACTGTTGCGAACCATACCGTAACGGGGTGTTGCCATGATCGAGATACAGGAAGCCTCGGTGACATACCCCAATGGCGTGCATGCGTTGCGCCAGGTCAACCTGCGCGTGGAGAAGGGGGAATTTGTCTTCCTCGTTGGGGCGACGGGGGCGGGCAAGTCTACCCTGCTCAAGCTCATCACGCGCGAGGTGCTGCCCACCTCGGGCAAGGTGATTGTGGCGGGGCGCAACGTCGCTGACATCCCCGCACACGAAGTGCCTTACTACCGCCGAATGATGGGCGTGGTGTTCCAGGACTTCGGGTTGCTGCCGAACAAGACCGTATGGGAGAATGTGGCGTTTGCCCTGCTGGTGTTGGGGCTGCCACGAAAGGAAATCCGCAAGCGCACGGCGCACGCCATCGAGATGGTGGGACTGCTGCGACGGTGCGACAGCTTCCCCGCGCAACTATCAGGGGGCGAGGCACAGCGCGTGGCGATCGCCCGCGCAATCGCCAATGACCCGCCTCTGCTGTTAGCCGACGAGCCGACAGGCAACCTCGACCCCGATACGTCGTGGGACATCATGCAGCTGCTCCACCACATCAACGTGCGCGGCACGACGGTGCTCGTCGCCAGCCACGATAAGTATGTCATTGACCGCATGCGCAAGCGGGTGGTGATGCTGGACAGGGGCACAGTCGTGAGCGATGTTCCCTGCGGAGTGTATGCGCCATGAACCTGAGCCATCTAGAGTTTCTCGTGGAAGAGGCAGTGGTCAACCTGCGACGGAACGGTTTGATGACCCTAGCAGCCATCGGCACGGTGGCACTGGCTCTGGCGGTGTTCGGCGGCTTTGGACTGATTCTGTGGAGGCTGGAGCGCTTGGCGAGCAGCCTGCCGCCCAAGTTCACTATCGACGTCTTCCTCAAAGACCACGTGTCGCGTCAGCGTGCGCAGGAGCTGCAGGGGAAGCTGCAGAGGCATCCCGACATCGCGCAGGTGACCTTCAAGCCCAAAGAGCAGGCATGGCCCGAGTTCCAGAAGGAGCTGCAGCAGGAGATCACCGCCGCCCTGCCGTATAACCCACTACCTGACAGCTTCGTCATTCAGGTCAAGGACCCGTCGCGCACGGGGGCAGTGAGCGCGTGGTTGAAGAGTTTGCCCGAGGTGGACGCTGTGCGCGACGCGAAGGAGGAGGTAGACATCATCCTGTCGGTGGCGGCGGTGGTGCGCTGGGTGGGCATTGGCGGCACCCTGCTACTGCTGATTGCAACCAGCATCATCATCTACAACGCGATTCGGTTGACCGTGTTCGCCCGCCGACGGGAGATACGCATCATGCAGCTGATTGGCGCGACGGCAGGCACTATCCGCGCGCCCTTCGTGCTGGAGGGGGTCGTGCAGGGCGTGTTGGGAGCCTGGGTGGCATGTGGGCTTATCTTCGGTGTCTCCAGGCTGGTGTCGCACTTTGTGATGCGCAAGCTGGTGTTTATCGATAGTCTGGGCGGCTCGCCGATACCGATGTGGGTGGTCTTTCTGGGGTTGACTCTGCTGGGCGCAGCGATAGGCGGTATGGTGAGCACGCTCTCCGTTCGGAAATACCTGCAGACGGTATGACGCAAAAGGGGGTGCAGGATGGGGTTACGGACCGCATGGCTGGTGGGGCTGATTGTGCTCCTCAGTGTCCTCCTCTCGATGGCGGTGGCGAAACCGCCGCAGCACTCCTCCTCGAAGCCCTCCCAACCCTCCTCTGCCAGCAAGACCGAACTACAGCGGAAGCTGGCGAGTGTGCAGAAGCAGATTCGTCAGGCGCGCGCGGAGATTCGGCAGATACGCCGACGTGAGCGCGCTGTCACTGCCGACCTGCTGGCGACCGAGCAGGAGCTGGACGCCACGCGCCAGAGGTTGCATCGGGTGCGCTCTCGTCTGAGCGCAGTGCGCGCCCAGCAACGTCAAACCGCCGCTCGCCTGCAGGAGCTGGAGCGACGCCTGCAGCATCGGCAGCGGTTGCTCGCGCGGCGAGTGCGCGTGGCTTACCAACAGGGCAACGCCAGCACGGTGCGCGTGTTGCTCGGCTCGCGTGACGTGCACGATCTCATTAGCCGCTCTTACGTGCTGGGACGCATCGCGCGCGCGGACTCGCGACTGGTGCTGGCTATTCAGCAAGATAAGCAGGAGGTCGCCCAGGCGAAGGCGCAGCTAGACCAGCAGGCGCGGGAAGTCGCGCAGCTGGAGGCAGAACTAGCAGAGCAGACGCGCCACCTGCAGCAGCAGACCCATATCAAGAGGGAAATTCTGGAGGACATCGCTCGCGACCGCGAGCTGAAAGAGCAGGCGCTGGACGAGTGGGAAGAGGAATCGCGCCAGATTGCCGCCATGCTGCGCGCGATGGAGCAGACCGCACGCGGGCAGGCGCGCCTTGCCCGACCGTTCCGCGGGGGATTCATCCGCCCCGTGAACGGTCCCATCGTGTCGGGCTTCGGCATGCGCTTCCATCCCATCCTCAAGGTGAACCGCATGCACACGGGCGTGGACATCGCCGCGCCACACGGCACCCCCATCAAAGCGGCTGCCGACGGCGAGGTGGTCTACGCAGGCTATCGACGCGGATACGGTAACACCATCAT
>JANWXG010000216.1:4065-4332 GCA_025057335.1 bacterium
CCACGGCGGAGGGGTAGCTACCCTGTATGCCCACTGCTCTGCGCTCGCGGTGGGCGAGGGCGCTAGCGTGAAACAGGGACAGGTGATTGGCTACGTCGGCGCCACCGGGCTGGCGACAGGACCTCACCTACACTTTGAGGTACGACGCAACGGGGAGCCAGTGAACCCGTTGTAGGGGTTGGGATTGCCTGAGCAAAGGCAAGGGCGCATTCGCGTTGCTACGTGTTCGCCAGCAGATACAGCTTGAGGATTGACGAGGCTCTGTCC
>JANWXG010000217.1 GCA_025057335.1 bacterium
AGATTGGCAACGAGCCCGACGGCGGTGGATACTTTCGAGGCTCCGCCGAGGACTACATGCGGTACCTGGAGTGGACGGTGACCGCCATTCGAGCCATACAACCGCGCGCCGTCATCCTGGGCGGGGAGCTCTTTCGTGGACAGGTGGAACCGGGTTCGTATGGAGACGTTCTCTTCCGAATCGTGCGCCGCCCCGACCTGTTCGACGTGCTAAGCGTGCACTACCCTCTGGGCAGACCTGAGGACGCTGGACCGATTGAGGACTATCAGCGGGCAATGCAGCGTGCGGGCATTCGCAAGCCCATCTGGAACACCGAGCAGCAAGCCCCCTCCTCGTGCGAGGGAGCTGCGCCTGGCACCACGACCCACATCCGCACGGAGGGCGCTACTCGCCTGTCGCCCCTGAAAGCCATTGGGCATTGTATCGCGCTGGGCATGGAGAAGGTGTTTCTCATCAGCTGGGACTACGATGAGGGCGGATTAGCCTACCGCCCCGAGCTGCACCCGGAGTGTGCAGTAGCGGCGCGGGAACTGCATGGCGCCGTGCCCGTGCGGCGGGTAGACCTCGGCAGCCGCGACCTGACCGTATACCTCTTCCGCAAGCCCGACGGCACGCGCACCCTCGCTTTCTGGACGGAGGTGAGCGGCGTCACTTTTCGTCTGGCGGTGCAAACGGCGCGCCCCGTGCGAGTGGTCAACCATCGCGGCGAAACGCAGACCGTGCAACCCGCTCAGGGTGTAGCGCGGCTTACCGCTGAGTTCTGCCCGAAGGTGGCGACAGGTCTGGAGGCGACCGTGAGCGTAAGGATGGGGTAGAGTGATACATTGCATAGGCGGTTGCATCTCAATGTTGACTAAGGGTATAATCCGAATCAAGAATTGGCAGGTCGCGGTCTGAAGCCTTCGCTGCGGGCAAGGGATTGGTCACACATGCTTCAGTGCGTTCCCTGTCGTTCTGAGCGGAGCGAAGAATCTCGAAACAGGTATGCGACGATAAGCTAGGTGGTAACATGAGCGTTTGCGCGGAGGTACGGCGCCCCCCGCACACGGTAGCAGGCGAGGGGGGTATCGAACAGCTCATCGGCAACACGCCGCTGATTCGGCTGCGACGGGTAAGCCGTCACCTGTCGCCAGCGGTGGAGATATACATTAAGGCGGAGTGGTTCAACCCGGGCGGCTCGGTGAAAGACCGCCCTGCATGGAACATGATTCGCACCGCCGAAGAGCAGGGGCTGCTCACTTCCGATAAGGTCATCATCGACGCCACGTCGGGCAACACGGGCATTGCCTACGCCATGATCGGCGCAGCGCGGGGCTACCGGGTGCAGCTGTGCCTGCCTGCCAACGCTAACGCCGAGCGCAAGCGGATGCTGAGGGCGTTCGGCGCCGAACTCATCCTAACCGACCCGCGTGAGCAGACCGACGGCGCTATCCGCAAGGTGCAGGAGCTGGTCGCTGCCGACCCCGACCGCTACTTCTACCCCGACCAGTACAACAACCCCGCCAACTGGCAGGCGCATTACTACGGCACGGGAATAGAAATCTGGCAGCAGACCGAAGGGCGCGTAACGCACTTCGTTGCGGGCATGGGCACGACGGGCACGCTGATGGGCACAGGGAGGCGGCTGAAGGAGTACAATCCGCATGTGCGTCTTATCGCCGTACAGCCCGATAGCCCGTTTCACGGTTTGGAGGGACTAAAGCATTTGGAGACCGCTATCGTGCCCGGCATCTACGACCCCACCCTACCCGACGAGATAGCGGAGATTTCCACCGAGTCGGCGCATGCTATGGCGCGTCTACTGGCGCGGGAGGAGGGGCTGTTCGTGGGCATTTCGGCGGCGGCGGCGGTGTGTGCGGCGATGAAAGTTGCTGAGAGCATCTCCAGCGGCGTAGTGGTGGCAATCGCCCCCGACGGAGGCAGCCGATACATCACCGACCCGCTTTGGGAGGAGGAAGGGTGATGCTTTCGATAAGCACGGAGCAGGCGTCACAAATCCGCCAGCACGCGAAGGTGGAGTACCCGCATGAATGCTGTGGGGCGTTGCTAGGGCAGGTGATGAGTGAGGATGTGCGCTGGGTGGAGGAGGTCGTGCCCATCGCCAACGAGCAGCAGGAGAACCGCGAGAGACGTTTCCTCATCTCTCCACAGCAGATGATGGCTCTGGAGCGGCTGGCGGCGCAAGAAGGGCTGAAGGTGCTGGGCTTCTACCATTCGCATCCCGACCACCCCGCCCGCCCCAGCGAATACGACCGTGAAAACGCCTTACCCTGGTATTCCTACCTGATTATCTCGGTGCAAAAGGGCAAGCCGGGGGAGATGCACTGCTGGCGGTTGCTAGACGACCGCAGCGACTTCGAACGCGAACAGATGCAAATCCGAGGACTGTGACGAGGTGAAAGCATGGCGGTAACGATTCTGATTCCGAGCGCCCTGCAGGCTTATGCTGGAGGGCAGAGTGAGGTGCAAGTACAGGCAAGCAGTGTGGGCGAAGCGTTGCACGCGCTGACCGAAGCCTATCCTGACCTGCGCAAGCACTTGTACAACGAGCAGGGCAAACTGCGCTCGTTCGTCAACGTGTACTTGGGCGACGAGGACACGCGCTACCTGCAGGGGCTAGAAACTCCTGTAAAGGACGGCGACACGCTGATGATTGTGCCTTCCATTGCGGGGGGAACCCCTACCGTAGCAGACGAAGTAACCCTGGACAACGCGGAGATTCTGCGCTACAGCCGTCATCTTATCCTGCCCGAGGTGGCAATGGAGGGGCAGCTGAAGCTGAAGCAGGCGAAAGTATTGTGCGTGGGCGCAGGGGGATTGGGATCGCCTCTCGCGCTATACCTTGCGGCGGCAGGTGTCGGCACTATTGGGCTGGTGGACTTCGACGTCGTGGACTTTACCAACCTGCAGCGTCAGGTACTGTATACCACGCCCGACGTCGGTCGCCCTAAGCTGGAGGTGGCGCAGCAGCGCCT
This sequence comes from bacterium, assembly GCA_025057335.1. Taxonomy (GTDB): domain Bacteria; phylum Armatimonadota; class HRBIN16; order HRBIN16; family HRBIN16; genus HRBIN16. Next base: position 2,976 of record JANWXG010000217.1, read on the forward strand.
GCAGGCGATGAACCCGCACATTCAGATACACACCTACGAGACGCGCCTCACCCGCGACAACGCGCTAGACATCCTCGCAGACTACGACATCGTAGTAGACGGCACGGACAACTTCGCCACGCGCTATCTCGTGAACGACGCCTGTGTCTTGCTGGGCAAGCCGAATGTGTACGGTTCCATCTTTCGCTTCGAGGGACAGGCGTCGGTATTCTACGCGAAGGAGGGGCCCTGCTACCGTTGCCTGTATCCCGAGCCTCCGCCACCTGGCTTGGTTCCTAGCTGCGCAGAGGGGGGCGTGCTGGGCGTCTTGCCAGGCATCATCGGCACGATTCAGGCGATGGAGACCATTAAGCTGATTCTGGGCAAGGGCGAGCCGCTAATTGGACGATTGTTGTTGTTCAACGCGCTGAAGATGCAGTTCCGCGAGCTGAAGTTGCGCAAGAACCCGCAGTGTCCCATCTGTGGAGAGAAGCCCATCATTCGCGAGCTGATTGACTACGAAGAGTTCTGCGGCGTGCGCGGTCAGGAGGAGACGCCCACCGAAGTGGTGGAGGAAATCACTCCTACCGACCTGAAGCGCCGACTGGACGCGGGCGAAGACATCTTTCTGCTGGACGTGCGCGAGCCGGTGGAGTGGCAGATTTGCCGGCTGGAGGGGGCGGTGCTGATGCCGATGGGCACTGTGCCCGCACGGATGCATGAGCTGGACTCGGCGAAGGAGATGGTGGTGTATTGCCGTTCTGGCAGGCGCAGCGCGCAGATTGTCGCGTTCCTAAAGGCGGCAGGCTTCCGCAAAGTGAAGAATCTGCAGGGTGGCATCCTGCAGTGGTCGGATGAGGTCGACCCCACTGTGCCGAAGTATTGAGATGTTCTCTTTCTCCTGCTGGGGGAAAGGGAAAGAGACCTTGACGTCTGTGAAAACTTGTGGTATACTCTATGGTGCACACAAGCAGTAGAGAGCGGGCGAGTGGTGAAATTGGTAGACACGCCAGACTTAGGATCTGGTGCCGAGAAGGCGTAGGAGTTCGAGTCTCCTCTCGCCCACCACTGCCCCGACAAGAGAGACGAGCGGGAGTAGCTCAGTTGGTAGAGCGTCTGCTTGCCATGCAGAAGGTCGCGGGTTCGAGTCCCGTCTCCCGCTCCAGACTACATCTGCTACCCTACAGATGCCTGCAGCACAAGATGTTGTGTGCTCCCAGTAGACCAGATTCCCTGAGCAGACGCTCTTCGCATCTCTATCATAACACACTCCCCCCGCGCGTGTCAAGTGCTTCGCGCAACTTGCGAAGAGCACGGCGAAGCAACTGGTGAACGCGAGTGCGGCTCAGTTGCCAGCGCTCCGCAATC
>JANWXG010000218.1 GCA_025057335.1 bacterium
TCCCGCTTCTGGGCGAAGGACGATTACGTGCCCGGACGCTCTCAACCCAGCTTCGACAAGCAGTACGTGCGCGACTGGCTGGAAAGCTCAGGCTGGGACAAGACTCCCCCCGCCCCCACTCTGCCCGACGAGGTAGTCGCCAAAACCGCTGAGAAGTATCAGGAAGCATATCGGCGTCTCACCGGCAAAAGCCTGCCCTGAAAGAGCGCGCGCAAGGCGAAACTTTGATGATGTTAAAGCGCGGTTTTCTGTCTGCGCACAGCAAGCAGTTTCCGCAACAGGTAGGAGAGACGCTTCGCCCTGCGAGATGACGGGCGCCTTGGAGGGCGAGGCTCCCGGTGAGCCGTTGGGTTTCAGTGGTCGCGATGGAGCGCGACCCTCCAGTGCTCGTCATGCTGAGCGCAAGCGAAGCATCTTCGAGATTCTTCGCTGATGCTCAGAATGACAAGGATGCTGGAAGGCGAGGCTCCCGCCGAGGTTTGAGTGGTCGCGACGGAGCGCGACCCTCCAAGAGTTGTCTGGAGGGAGGCGCTCTGTCGCCTCCACAGATACATGACGCTCTGGACGGCGAGGCTCCCGGTGAGCCGTTGGGTTTGAGTGGTCGCGACGGAGCGCGACCCTCCAAGAGTTGTCCGGAGGGATGCGCTCTGTCGCATCCACAGATACATGACGCTCTGGAGGGCGAGGCTCCCGCCGAGCCGCAACCCGTTGTCATGCTGAGCAGGGGCGAAGCATCTCTGGCAGCAGAATGAGATTCTTCGCTCCGCTCAGAATGACAAGAGGCGCACTGACGCGCGCTACCACTAGCACGAAGGTGCACCTGACGAACTCTTAGCTTGTAGTGAAGCACGTGAGTGCTTCCCCTTGACAAACAATAGGGACTTCAGAATGACAGAAGGTCTGGAGGGTGAGGCTCCTGCCGAGCCGTGCCCTTGTCCTGCACTGCAGGGGCGCAGGTGTCTCCGAAGGCAAGGGCAAAATGCTTCGCTCAGGAGGACATCCGTACAGGCGGATTTTTGCCACCAGCCATAGTTCCTGACTTCAGTCTGGGCAATATGCTCTGCTGAGCAAGCCGTGCTACGAGTCAGGCAGTTCCATCGCTCCCAATTTTTTTCGGACACTCTCCAGCCAGGACACAATCAGGCGATATAGACCATACTGCACAAAAGTGTAGTATACCTTTGCAGTTCTTCTGCCGATAATCGGAGCGTGCAAAAACTATCGAGGCGAGGGGCTCGTATGAGCAGCCATGAGACGCTCACCGAACTAGTGGAAATTTTGATTGAGAAAACCCGCGATAAACGCCTGATGTGGGAACCCGTGGGAGAACGAGACACCTACGCGGCAGTCATTGACGGCTCTTACACCCTGCGTGTCTACCGCGACGATGACGAAGTGTGCCTGGTGCTACGTGAGATACACTCTCCTGAAGCCATCACCCTCTTCGCGCACAATCAAATCGACCACGAGCGCTTGGAGCTGTTGTATCGCGTCGTGCGCGAAAACGCCCTCCGGTATGACGAGAAGATCGCGCAGGTAGTGGAGATTCTGAGAGCGTTGTAGCGCTACCGCAGCAGGTGCCGCAGGAAGAAGAGCAGGTTCGCCGGTCGCTCCGCTAGGCGTCGGGTAAAGTAGGGATACCATGCCTCGCCATAAGGAACGTACACGCGCATCTGGTAGCCCTGCGACACAAGGCGTTCCTGCAGGTCACGCCGAATCCCGTAGAGCATCTCGAACTCAAACCGTTGTGGGGGAATCTGGTGTGAACGGACGAAGGCGATGGCGTCGCGGATGATGCTCTCGTCATGGGTGGCAAGCGCTGGAGCATATCCATCCAGTAGCAGTCTCTGCATGAGACGCCGATACGCCGCGTTCACCTGAGAGCGCTTCGGATAGGCGATGCTGGCAGGCTCCGCGTATGCTCCCTTGCACAGCCGAACGGAGGCTCGGCAACGGATGAGGCGCTCGACGTCCTCGTCGCTGCGATACAGGTATGCCTGAATGACCACCCCCAGGTTGGGGTAGCGTTCATGCAACGCCGCGAAGATGTCCAGTGTGCGTTGTGTGTAGGCGCTGCCCTCCATATCGATGCGCACGAAGCCGCCCACCTCCTGCGCGCGCCGCACGATGCACTCCAGATTGCGCAAACAGTACTCCTGCTCGATATCCAGCCCCAGCTGAGTGAGCTTGACGGAGACCTGCGTGTCCAGTCCTGCCTCAGCGAGCTGGGGTATCGCGCGCAGATATTCCTCCACCACTGCCTGCGCTGTCTGGCGGTCGCGCACGCTTTCGCCCAGATAGTCTATGGAGACCTTCAACCCCTTCGCCTGCAACTGCTGGGCGACGCGGAGAGCGTCCTGTAAGGTTTCTCCTGCGACGAAGCGGTCTACCAGTTTGCGGAAAAGCCGTCCCTGCGTGATGAGACGACGCACGGGCGGCAACGCAGCCACTTTCAGCACGATGGCTCGGCTGAACATGCTCTCCTCGCTACCGACGGACTGCTACCTACAGTATACATCCCCGCAACAGGCGAATACAATACGACTATCCTCCGCAACAGGCTGAGGCGGACGCAGACGTCAGCTCCACGACCCCCACATCCCACCCCAGACGGGACAACCACAGGTGATAATCCGATTCGCGCAGGTCGTCGGGGTCTGAGCCGGTGAGGGCGACAATGACAGCCTCCAGTACGTTCGTGGCGAAGGTTTCCTCGCCGAAGACGGGCGTAGTGGTCAACAGCAACGCCGCTCCGCGTTCACGCAGGAAGGCGACGTCGGCTTTCCTCACTGTATTCGTAAGGACAACTTTGCCTCTGAGCTGAGGGGGGGCATAACGTCGGATGTAGTGCCAGTCACCTGCAATCACGTCCGCCCAGCGAAAGTATCTCTCCCAGCGGGGCGTGTTGCGCTCCTGCTTCGCGCCTGTGGGATAGACCCATTCGAACGGAAGGCGCACCACAACGGGAAGGATGAGACGCGCTAGGCTTGCCAGCGTGCGGATGTTGCGAACAGGCAACGGAACGCCCAGCGCGAACAGGGCGTCACCGAACACAATCTCTCTCGCTCGCTCTGCTAGAGCCTCCGCCATCCCGAAACGGTCGAGGGCGCTCACCAGGAGCACGTTTTGTTGGCTCCAGTCCAGTATGCCCTTCTGCTCGATGCGTCCCACCGCCCATCGCTCCAGCGTGTTCTTCAAGCCACTGCCGTCCACAACGGGGGTGTGTTGGACGTGAGCGACCAGACGTTGCACGTCGCGGAAGGTGTAGCGTCTCCCCTGCGCCCAGAGGTGGAGGTCACAGCCGCCTACACCGATAGCGTCTACCTTTCCATCCAGTTCCGTCAGCAGCTGGCGGAAACGGGCTTTATCTCCATCGGTGCCGCGCCGCTCGATGCGGAAGGGCACGCCGAGGATTTCCGCTTCCACGACCTTATCCCTTTTGCTGGATCCCAGACTAACGGAGACAACGTGTTTCATGTCTGCAGCGCCTCGCCCGGACGCAGTCTTCCAAGAGGAGTGCGGTCAAAGTCGTGGTCGAAACTGACGAGCTGTAGCCCGAGTCGTTCTGCTGCTACGTACTGGTATGCGTCGTCGAAGTCCAGCGAGTAATCTATCATCACGGCAAGAACACGGTCGAAGTCGCTGGGTGATAGAGCAACTAAGCGAACAGAGGGGGTGGCAAACAGGTCCTGGACAAACTGTTGTAACACCTGTAGCTGTTTAAGACGCGACAGCACCACTGCAACGGAGTGCAGAGAGAAATCCGTAATGAACAAGTTTTCAGTAGGAGTATTTACTAGGAAGTGCTTCACTATGGTAGAATGTTCCTGCTCCAGGAGGGCTTCTAGCCAAACATTGGTATCTACCAAATACAACGTCAATCCTCCCGCCATTCCATCGCTTTTTGTTGCAGTTCCAGGGCAGTATACTGACTCCTGAACCGAGCCAGCCCGCCTGCCCAATCCAGTTTCAAAAAACGCTTGCCCTCCTGTCTCCCTATCTTAGCAAGGAGGAAGTCTACAAAGTCCTCCACCTCCTGCTGGAGCTGGGGGGGCAAAGAACGGATTTTGTCTATGATTGTCTCCACTGCAGGTCACCTCCAGAGCGCCATGGCGCTATCACTATACACCAACGCAGGAGGATTGTAAAGGCTACAGCGGCTGCCCTTCGTCGGAGGAAGCGGCAGGGAGAAGGCGAACAGAGGGCGTTTCCTGCTCGGAAGCCCCCTGTCCTACCAGCACTACGCGCGCCTGCGGGCGGTAGTAGTCTGTGCCTACCTTTTCGCGCAGGGGGGGCTTCCCTGGCTCCGTAATGACTCGG
>JANWXG010000219.1 GCA_025057335.1 bacterium
CTCGACGGCTCCATCTTCACCTGACCATGCGCATACAGACGCAGGGTCACCGAAGGGAAAGCGATGCCAGCTGTCCGACACCACCTTCGCCTCAGAAGGAGGCGTCGTGCGGATATACACTGCCCATGCAGGAAAGTGGGGGTCGTACCACTGCAAGAGGCTCCCTGCTTTCACTGTGAAGACGCCTTGCGCCCCTCCACCTGCCTCAACCGCTAGTAACAGAGCAGCCCCGCAGCAATCAGCAGGAGGGGAGTCTCTCCCTCCTCCCTGCGATTTTCGCCCAGGTTGGGCGTCGTGTTCTGGCGTCCAGTAAAGCTCCAGCTCTGGGCGGGCTGCTAAGATGACCTCCGTGTCGTACAGTCGTTCTCACAGATTCACTCCTCCCCGCCCCTGCAAACCGACTATGCGCCCCACTGCCGACGCTTGAGGAACCAGTAGACCCCAACAGCTGCGACAGCAGCAGTTGCCACTGCCACAGGCAACAGTGGAAACGGCTTATCCTCTGGAGGCAACGGCGGAGCATTGACGAAGCGCACCAGAGGACCACTCTCCTTGCCGACGACTGACAGCATCGCCTTCTGCGGTAACGAACCCGACCACAAGTAGCTGTAGACGGGCTTTTGCACGGACAGACCCTCTACCGCGATAGCCTCCAGGGGGATGTGGCGCATGTCCTTTACGGGCGTGCCATGAGGCAGGAAGGGACGCATGTCCGAGGGAGTGTCCCGCACTTGCTTGAGAGCATAAACCGCAGTGGACGAGACGCTACCCATAACCTCTTTGACTTCTACTTTGCCCGGTATCCACCAGCCATCCAGCCGTCGCCACTCGTGCACTTGGTATTCCTGGCGGAATGTTTGGTTTTGCGCCTTGAAGTAAGCGGGAGCGTACTGCTTGGTAGCATCCAAACCGACTTCCGCCTCCACAGGGGGGACTGAGAAGCGGTATACCACGACCGCTCCCTGACGTCCAGCGGGCGTCCACACCCCCTCTCGCCAGTTGAAAATGAAGAATGGTGTGAAAGTACGCAAAGGGTTCGTGCCAGCGAGAAACGAGGGGTGCATCTTCGGGGTGAACTCGTCACTCCCATCCTGCACAAGACCCCAGTAGAGCCCATCCCCAGGTACAGGCAAGACCAGCGCTCGCGGTGGGGAGTAGATGTTCGGCGTCTCCGATGGCGAGTAGAGAACGAAGTCCCTGCCAAGCCAGTAGCGGAAGCGCCCGAGCAGCCAGGAATGAGAGGCACGCTCGTGGACGCTCTCGACGCAGGTCAACCCAGGAAGGCGCATGATGGCGACCTGTCCGCTCACCGAAACCTGGGAGGCGACCTCGCCGCGAGAGGGCGCGGACTGCAGCATCTCCTGCTCTTGCCTGGTGAGCCGAAGCGACCTGCTGGCGCTCACCTCCCAGACAAACGTCTTGCGACTACACCACGCGTCGCGACGCTCACAGGCTTCCCGGACGGGGTCGGCGCATCCTGCTTGCGCGATGAACACGAGGTAGCAGGCTGCTACCCCGCAGAAGCCAGCTAGTGAAACCAGATGCCCGTACATCTCAAGACCTCCCTCCTTGGCGACAACGGAAGGTTGTCACATCACGGTAGCCCCAATCCGTGTAGAGGTATCTGTTGCAAGCGTTGCAATTATACCCGTCGCTGGAGGCACACTCATAGCGCCTCAACGGGGACCTCGACACTACCTGCTCCTGAACGCACGTTTGACCTGGTTCCTCGATGCAGGCGGAGCAAGTGAAGGGACCTATTATCCAGCAACCGCCGTTGCAGTTCGGCAGGTACCCGTGGCAACTGAACAGATGCCACGCCTCGCACTGGGTTGACTGTACGCACCGCGCATCATCTGTCACAACAGTTCTGCTATTGAGGGTCGGTTGGATGCAGACATCTTTTCTCAGCTGTTGTGCCAGGGCAAAACCGACCAGGTTCGCTAACCCCCACACCGCCAGCGCCACCAGAAAGGCAAACACGTGCTGTCGCATGAGCGTGAACCTCCTCGCAATGGTTTTCCATTTACGCTATCGTTTCACCTCTCCCAAAGGGGACGCGCTTTCGCGCACCGTGAAACGCAATAACACCTCGTCCTGCCATTGCTCCCCGCCACGCTGAAAGCGCAAGCGCACCACCTTGCCGTGCTCCCCTGCGCCCAGCCCCGCCGTCTCTACGCGAACAGGAACCCGCTTCCATCCAAACGCTCTCAGAACAAACTGTGGCTCCTCGGGCAACGTGCAGCCACAGCCTGGCGTTACCTCTACGGTTACTCCGCGAGCCGACAGATTGACTACACTAATCGATGCCCCAGCCACCCCGCCCGCAGGCAGCGCGCCCAGCTCCACACGCCTGCCGACAATCCACACTCCGCGACCATTGCCCACCTGCGCCATGCCCAACTGTAACAGCCAGAGGACGCCAAGCCATAACAATACCAGAGGTATCCAGCGCTTAGACCGCATCTACGTACCCCCCCCGTAGTCCGCCAACAACTGACGCAGCCTCCTCTTCAGCCGTTGCAGTCGCTTCTTCACCGCCTGCTCGCTGACGCCCAAATGTGCCCCGATGGAGGCGCAGGTCTCACCGTCGATGTGATGTCTGCGTAGCAGCTCACGCTCTGCAGGCGTCAGCGTCCGCAAGCAAGCCTCGATATCGATGGAGAGAACCAGCTGTTGCTCCCACGAGAGACAGACACACTCCTCTTCCATCGCTTCTTCCATTTCACCACGCCGCCTCTGCTGGCGCAGGTAATCTACCCACACCGCATGGCAGATGTGGTAAACCAGTTCAGGAGCAAGGTCTAAACCGCGCGCCTCCGCCAGCAGCACCCGATAGAGGCACTCCTGCACCAGGTCATCCACCTCTTGCGGAGGGCAACGTTTGCGGAAGTAGAGGTTCACCTGTTGTCGAACCTGCAGTAACTGCTCCTCCTGCAACTTGCTCTCCTTTCCGCAGCACGACAGACCCGCCTCAAGCCAGCTCATCACGCCTTCGCCGCCAGTACCAGAGGATACTGACGGCAATAAGCACGGTTGGGAACAGCCCTGTGCGAGATAGTTCCTGCCAAACGTTTGTCCTCTACCTGAATAACCCGAACCTCCCTAAAGACGGTTTCCACTTACATTATCGTCCTACCTCTCCCAAGGGGGACACACTCTGGCTCGCGGCGTAACGCGGCAACACCCAGAAGGCAGTATACCGCTCTTCTGCAACTGCTCTGCGGTTAGCGGGCACGCGCCTTTGGGGAGCTTTTCCTGCCAGAGCGTCGGCGACGTGGCGGGCGGCGCTCCTGAGATGGGTCGGGCAGGGGATACTTTATCCGCACCCACACGATGAACGCCACGCAGGCGACGATGAACGCTATCGCCCACCACGTCGCCGCAGTCACAGCGTCACCGCCTCCTTTGCCGCCCGACGGCACGCCTCGATACGCCCAGATACCTCCTCTTCGCTCCAGTCGGGGTGCAGGGAGAGGAACACAGTGCGCCGCAGCAAGTCTAGCGTACGCGGACACATGTCGGGCGTGTAGTGTGTGCGCAGCCCCTGGTTGCGCGGATGCTGGAAGGGGTTCATGTCGGGGTGATGCCAGATGCGGTGATGCAGCAGCGGCTCCCAGTTGGAGTAGACGTGCTTGCCGCTGTCGATGGGCAGCCAGCCCCCTACTTCGTGCGCAAACGCACGCGCCTCCCCTTCCGAATCGAACTGGAAGGCGACCACGACGCCGCAGTCCCCTTCGGGGTCATTGTTGGGGGCGATACGCAAGCCGGGTACGTCCGCCAGCTCCTGCTCGAAGCGTCGGCGGATGCGACGCAGGTCGCTCAGGATGCCGTCCAGTCGACGCAGCTGCACGCGCAGGATGGCGCCCATCACCTCGTCGGCGCGCAGCTGCAGCCCCACGAAAATAGGGACGCTCAGCTCCTTCGCGTAAGGACGGAAGGAGGCGCCGCCGTCATGGAACACGAGGGCACGCTCATACAGGGTGCGGTCGTCCGTCGTCAGCGCGCCGCCCTCCCCGCAGGAGATGATTTTGAAGTAGTTGAAGCTGAATGCGCCCGCATGCCCCCAGCTGCCCAACCGCTTGCCCCGGTAGCTGCCACCGTCCGCCTGACAGCAGTCTTCCAGCACCAGCAGGTCGTGCTCTCGCGCGACTTCGAGCAGGGCGTGCAGGTTGGCGGGGCGTCCTACCATGTGCACGGGGATGATGGCGCGCGTGTGGGGTGTGATTTTGCGTCGTACGTCCTCGGGGTCCAGCGCCAGGGTCTCGTCTACCTCGGCAATAACGGGAATGGCGCCCACCGCCAGCACGCTGGTC
>JANWXG010000021.1 GCA_025057335.1 bacterium
TCGCGCCAGAACTCGTCGTCATCGATCTCGTTGGGCACGTCCAGCCGCCATCCATCGGCGCCCTGTTCGATCCAGTGTCGCGCTACTCCCAGCAGGAACTGTCGCACTGGCGGGTGGTCGGTGTTGAACTTGGGCAGGGAGCGGATGCCCCACCAGCTCTCGTAGTTCGCCTTCTTGCGCCCGTCGTAGGGGTGAATGGGGAACTCTCTGATGTGGAACCATTGTACGTAGGGCGAATGGCTGCCGTTCTCCACCACGTCATGGAAGGGGTAGAAGCCCCGTCCGCAGTGGTTGAACACCCCGTCCAGAATCAGGCGCATTCCCCGTCGGTGCATCTCCCCCAGCAGTGCGTGGAAGTCCTCCAACGTGCCCAGCTTCGGGTCGATGCGGTAGTAGTCGTACGTGTTGTAACGATGGTTCGATGTGGACTGGAAGATGGGGTTCAGGTACACCGCCGTCACGCCTAGCTCCTGCAGGTAGTCCAGCTTCTGCAGGATGCCCTGCAGGTCGCCTCCCATGAAGTTGTAGTAGGTCGGCGGAGTGCCCCAGGGCTGTACGTTGGCAGGGTCGTTAGACGGGTCGCCGTTGGCGAAGCGGTCGGGAAAAATCTGGTAGAAAACCGCATGTTTCACCCAGTCGGGAGTGCGAAATTCATCCATGCTCTGCCTCACTGCTCCACTGCTCCAGCATCTGTGTGAACTGGTTCAGCTGCTGTGTCAACCTCTGAAAGAGCGGACGTACTGCCTCCACCAGCGACAGCACTCGCTGCGGGTCTATTCGAAAAGAGTAAACGTGGCGTACTACATGTCGAAACCGCAGGTACTCCTCCATCTGGAAGGAGACCTCCTCCGACAGGACAGGAGGACGCACTGCAGACACGGGCAACCGCATCTGTTCCAGCAGGTCACGGTGCCAGCGCTCTCCAGAGGGGACAGAACGGTCTACAGTTCGCGCAATTTGCAGCAGAAGACGTTCCACTGCGCTATAGAAGTCGTGCAGGTTGTGAGCGGCGGCATCCACGTAGAGTTCCTCCTCTGGGTGTTGTCGAATCAACGCGGCGGCGCGCTCCGCTTTCGCCACGAGCCGCTCGATATCAGCCAGCTCTGCCCGAATGCGGGCAGCGAGGATGCGATAGTCATCGCGGCTCATAGGTCTATCCCCTCGCTCTGGATGACCTGCAGGATGCTGGGCTTGCAGGTGTTCACGTCCACCAGGTTGACCTCGATCTCCCTGTCTATGTCTGCGACCGCGTTCATGGCGCGGAGAGTGTCCTGCGGGCAGATGCCCCAGGCGGCGATGTCGACATCCGAGTGCTCCCCGAACAGGCTAGGTCGCAGCAGCGAGCCGAACACGACCACGCGCGTCGCGCCGAAATCGCGTCGCAGCAGCTCTGCCGCCTGTCGCGCCAGCTCCCAGGCGCGCTGATAGCGCTGCTGGAGACGCTCCCGTTCTGCGCGGTCGCGCGCCCGCAGGGTCTCGATGTAGGGTCGCCACTCTTCGGGGACGCTCACACTTATCTTCTCCCTAGCACTACCATCCCTCATGCATCTAGAGATGCTTCGCTGGCGCTCAGCATGACAATCGGGCTTCCCGTCATTCTGAGCGGAGCGAAGAACCTCTGTTCTCTGGCATGGAAGAGATGCTTCGCTATCGCTCAGCATGACATGTGGGACGGCTCAGCAGGAACCTCGCCATCCAGAATGATTGTCATTCTGAAGTCTATGTTGTTTGTCAAGGAGAAGCACTCACGTGCTTCACTACGAGCTAAGGGCGCCATGTTGGTAGTAGCGCACGTCAGTGCGCCCATTGTCATTCTGAGCGAAGCGAAGAATCTCGCCTCCACTGTTTTGAGATGCTTCGCTGGCGCTCAGCATGACAGGGAGGGGACGGCTCGGCGGGAGCCTCGCCCTCCAGAACGGCTAAAACTGGAGGGTCGCGCTCCGTCGCGACCGCCCATGCCCAACAGCCTGGCAAGAGCCGCCCCACACGTTTCCCCCTCATTTCTGGCGAAGCGACGAATCTCGTCCTGTCTTGACAGATGCTTCGCGTACGGCTCAGCATGACGTCAAGTGTCATTCTGAGCGAAGCGAAGAATCTCAAATGCTTCAGTTCGTTCAGCATGACAGAGAAGCTAAGATGCTTCGCTGGCGCTCAGCATGACAGAGTGGGTAAGGCTCGCCAGGAGCCTCGCCCTCGAGCTGTTTGTCCTACGGTCGCTGCTAGCGAGAGCCAGAATGTGTTCCTCTGGTCTGTCTGGCATCCCCTTGCTCCCTCGTCATTATAGCACAGGCGGGCAGGAGCGAGGAAACCTCTGGCGAAATATCTCCACATGAACCTGAACAGACGTAGCGCAGGCATCTTGCTCCATCCGACCTCCCTGCCTGGCGACTTCGGCATCGGCGAGCTGGGCGAGGAGGCGTATCGCTTCGTAGACTGGCTGGCGCGCGCAAAGCAGAGTATCTGGCAAATCCTGCCGCTCGGTCCTACGGGCTATGCCGACTCGCCTTATGCAGCCTTCTCCGCCTTCGCGGGCAACCCCCTGCTTATCAGCGTGGAACGGCTGTTGCAGGAAGGCATGCTGCACGAGGAGGAGGTGACGCCGCTCACGGCGCTCCCGACCGAGCGAGTGGACTACGGCGCGCTCATCCCCCTCAAGATGGCGTTGCTACGCCGCGCATACGAACGGTGGCGCGAAAGAGCGGGAGAAGCAGAACGTCAGCAGCTGCAAGCCTTCCGCAAGGAGCATGCCAGCTGGCTGGAGGACTTCGCCTTCTTCATGGCGCTGAAAGGCGTGCACGACAGCAGGGCATGGGTGGAATGGGAGCCCGACCTTGCCCTGCGGCAGCCCGACGCCCTGCGCCGCGCACAACAGGAGTTGGCGGATGATATCCAGTTTCACGTGTTCCTGCAGTTCCTGTTTGTGCGGCAGTGGCTGGCGTTGAAACGGTACGCCAACGAGCAAGGGGTGCAGATTCTGGGCGACATGCCCATCTTCGTGGCGCACGACAGCGCGGACGTGTGGGCGCATCCCGAAATGTTCCACCTAGACCGGCGGGGCAACCCGACGTTTGTGGCTGGAGTACCGCCCGACTACTTCAGCCCCACAGGACAGCGCTGGGGCAACCCTCTCTACCGCTGGGAGGTGATGCGACGCGACGGCTACCGCTGGTGGACGGAGCGTTTCCGCTGGACGCTACAGCTGGTGGACCTGGTGCGGGTAGACCATTTTCGCGGGTTTGCCGCCTACTGGCGGGTGCCTGCCTCGGAGCCGACGGCGGTCAACGGCAGATGGGTGCGCGCGCCGGGCAGGGAACTGTTCCGGGTGTTGCAACACGAGCTGGAGGCGCTGCCTGTGGTAGCAGAAGACCTGGGTATCATCACGCCCGACGTCGTGCGCCTACGCAAGTCGTTTGGCTTCCCCGGCATGAAGGTGTTGCAGTTCGCCTTCGACGGCAACCCCGACAACCCCTACCTGCCCTACAACTACGAACCCGACGCGGTGGTCTACACGGGCACGCACGATAACGACACGACAGTGGGCTGGTTCAGCGGTCTGGGCGATGCCGAAAGGGAGCGGGTGTGCGAGTACATCGGGCGGTGTAGGGACAGCGTGGTGCAGGAAATCATTCGACTGGCGTACGCATCGGTTGCGCGTATGGCGGTCATCCCGCTGCAGGACTGGCTTGGGCTGGGCACTGAGGCGCGTATGAACGTGCCCGGCACTACCGAGGGCAACTGGCAGTGGCGTTGTCAGCGGGAGCATCTGAGCCGCGAGCTGGCGGAGCACATCGCTAGGATGTGCAGGACCTATGGGCGCTACCCGTCGTAGTTCGTCGCTTTTTGTCCTTCTGACGCAATGAAGGTCTGAGAGGCTTCGCCCTACTCAGCATGACAAAGGGGGCTTTGTTGGTCTAAAGCCTCTGTTGTTTGCAAAGGGGCAGCACTCACGTGCTTCACTACGAGCTCTGTGTTAGCTGTGGTGCGCGTCAGTGCGTCTCCTGTCACTCTGAGCGGAGCGAAGAATTTCGTCCTGTCTTGAGAGATGCTTCGCCTTCGGCTCAGCAGGACATCAAGTGTCATTCTGAGCAAAGCGAAGGGTCTCCGAGATGCTTCGCTGGCGCTCAGCATGACAACTTGGGACAAGATGCTTCGCTGACGCTCAGCGAGACAAAGGGGCTTCCTGTCATTCTGAGCGGAGCGAAGAATCTCTGAGCCATGCTGGTAGTAGCGCACGGTAGTGCGCCTCTCTTCACTCCGAGCGAAGAATCCCTCAGACGCTCGCCAACGCTGAGCGTGAGGAGGGCTGAAGCGCACTGACGTGCGCTACTACGAACGTTTTCGCACGTAGTGCAGGCTTCAGCCTGCAAGGATGGATGACGAATGTGCCATGCCTGCACACAGATGTCGCCCTGAGCGGAGCGAAGGGGCAGAGATGCTTCGCCTGCGGCTCAGCATGGCAAGGGAGACGGCTCGGCGAGAGCCTCGCCCTCCAGATCTCTCTCTTGCTTGTAGTCGCGCACGTCAGTGCGCCTTTGCCTCTGTCGCGACGGCTCGGCGGGAGCCTCGCCCTCCAAGCCACACTGTCTGGAGGTAGCATCTTTCGGCGAGCCAAGTGGACGAGCCGAGTCCATCCAGAGCTGGACGACGTGACGTGCGGGGGAATGCCAATGAATCAGCAAACGACGCACCACGCTTCGCAAGCGTTACCCCTCGTAGGCGCAGTGTACTTCTACTGGTACGAGTGGGACACGTACGCGGGCGAGTGGGGTAATTGGCTCAACGGCGTACACAACACTCCGCTATACGGCTACTATGACAGCCGCACGCTCGCCGACAACGTGCGCTCCATCCTGCTCGCCGCCGATTGGGGCGTGACGCACTTGTATATGGACTACTGGGGACAGGGCTGGCGCGGCGAGGGTGGCGAACCACGCGAATCTACCGTGCTGAAAGCGGCGGAGCGGGTACATGCGCTAGGTTACCGCCTTTTCCTGGGGCTGTATCAGGACGGCGAGAACTTCGCCATGCGCGAGTTCTGGCGCAACGTCAGCGAACGACGGGACACGGTATACTGGATGCGCCAGTACGCTCGCTCCCCCGTGTGGACATGGCTGGGAGGAAAGCCTTTCCAGATGGTGTACTCCCGCAACGGCGCGCCACAGCTGAGCGAAGAGCACGCCGGTTTCCAGCAGTGGCTACGCGAGCGCTACGGAACGGTCGAGCGGCTCAACGCAGAGTGGGGCACACGCTATCAGGACTTCGGGCAGATACGGCTGGACGTGTACAGCACGGACTTTCTGCGTGCGCATAGCATTGAATACCAGTATGAGGTCTGGCGACGCGACTGGCAGAAGCTGGAGGAGCTGATCCGGCAGGAGTTCGGTCTGCCCGGGCTTTCGGTTTCGCTCGATGTGGGTTATGCTCCCTTCCTCGGCTTCGGCTACGAGCGGTTCGCGCGCGTGTTCGGCGGGGCGCACTCCTACGCGGGCATCTTCGGCGAACCTCATGAGCAGGATGCTGAACGCTTCCTGCAGGCTGCGGTCACGCGCCAGTGCGGAGGCGTCTTCTTCGACCACCTGAAACACCGCTACTTCGACTGGGGCATTCGCGTGCCAGGCACAGGATACCCCCCAGAGCCGCACCACGACGACCGATTCTGGGTGGGCAACCTGATGCGTGGCGTGGACGGCGTGCTGCATCTCAGCTGGAACGAGTGGTGGGAAGGCTCCAACCTGGAGCCCAGCTTCGAAGGGGGCAAACGGTTCTGCGAGACCAACCTGCTGTATAGCACTCTCTGGCAACTGACCTATCCGCGTCCGCAGGGCGAAGCGCCAGTCGCCCTGCTAGTGAACGACTGGCTCTTCGAGAGCGGGCAGGGCGATCCCAACGACCTGTATCACGCTGTTCAGGCGCTGAGGGCGATTCAGGCTCCGTTTGAGGTAGTGCTGCAGAGTGAGGCGGACGCCGAGCGCCTGCGGCGGTATCGCGTGGTGGTGGCACCTGCCGGCGGTGCAGGGTTCGGCTTCAACCGCCAGCGAGAGCCTGTCGCTAGGGTGCTGCGGGAGTGGATGCAGCAGGGCAGACATACACTCGTCGTCTCGGCATCGCCAGTGGACTGGACAGGTCAAACCGTTCCTGCAACCTCTACGGCGCCGACTGCGACTGCCACAGGGCGCTGGAACTTCTTCGTGGATGTCGGCGTGGAGGGAGACGAGCGGGTGCTGCAGGGCGGTTTCAGCGCCCGCGAGGACTGGGGCGCACTGCCCCCTGGAGCCTACGGCGCAGGCACGCGAGCGACAGTGCGCTGGACGCCCGGCACAGGCACAAGCACGACCCTTCTGCTGCCCGCCCTGCCCAATAGCAACCTGCTGCTGCGCTGGCACGGCAACGTTCTCTGGCAGCATGCGGTGCGCGTTTTCGTGAACGAGACGCTGGCAGGTGAGGTGACACTGGAACCTGGCTGGCGCATGTATGAGATGCCCCTGCCCGCTTCGGCGGTAGGCATGTCGCGCGTGCTAGAGGTGCGCTGGCAGTTCTCTGAGGCAGTCATCCCGCGCGAGAGAGACCCGCGCCGCCTCGCAGGCGAGGGGCGCGCCTGCAACCTCGCACTGGACTGGATACAAATCTGCACGCCAGACGTACCGCCTGGCGAGCGGGAGAGCGTGCCGTGGCAGCCGACGGACCTTGCTCGCTTCTCGGAGGGTGAGACCTTTCGCGCCCCCCTGTCGCGACGGCGAGGCGCAGTGCCCGCAGGCGAGGTGCTCAGCCGCTATAGCGACGGCGTGCCTCGCGACGTGTTCACCACAGTGGGTGGCTCGCGGTTGCTCCTTGTCAACGGCATCTTCACAGATGACCCGCGCTGGTGGGCGAAGACCGTAGAGGAGATAGCGGGCATCCCGTGCGGTAAGTATCTACGCCTGCAAGACGGCCGCCTGCCCGACACGCCTGACCTGATGAGCGCGTCGCTGTGGGCGGGGAGTAGCTGCTTCCTGCTACTGGAGAACCGCACGGGGGCGGCGCAAACTCTTCGTCTGCACCCGCCCCAGAAGGAAGACTTGCCTCTGGCAGAGGTGACTACCCTCACGTTGGATGGCAGGCACTTCTTGCCAAGACAGGTACAGTCACTCCCGTTTGAGGACACCGTGCATTACGTCGCCGCCTACCAGCTGGTGTATGCGCCAGTTCAGGTGAACGCTCCTGCGTGGACAGCCTTTCCGGGCTGCAAGGCGCGCCTGCCGCTCACGGTGAGGAACCTGTTGCCAGAGCCCGTCGCGCTGACCCTGCAGCTGGGGGCGAAGATTGCCAGCGTGCGCGGCGAGCCCGTCGCGTTGCGCCTTGCTCCTGCGGAGAGCAGAAGGGTGGAACTGCCCTGTGAGGTGAAGCCTTTCGCAGATTGGGGCGTGAAAACGGTCTATGTAGAGGCGACATGGCGAGGGCGAGAGGGGCAGGAGGCGAAGGCGTTCTTCCTGCGTCCGCTCACAGTGGGGCGCAACGCCGAGGTGCGCTTGCTCAGCACTGCGGTTTCTTCGCACTCACCTGTTGTGACGGTGACTAACGCGCCGACGACCGCACACGGCGAGGTGACCTGGTGGCATCCAGCGCGGGACGTACCGGGCGAGACGGCGCGCGAGGTAGAGGTGGTATTCGCGGGGGCACGTCTGCAAGTGGGCGACCTGCGCGAGGGGGAGCGCAGGGAGCTGCGCCTGCCGATACCCTTCACGACGCAGGTACAGGCTCGCCAGACGCCTCTCACTCTGCGCTGGCGCGATAGCGCAGGCGTCCACGAGCGCACGGTATCGCTCACTGTTACCACTGCGCCGCGTCGCCTGCCTGCAAGTCGTTCAGGGCAGGTTGCCTCTCTACTGGTTGCCAACGCGGACGAGGCGCGAGGGGTGCCGCTGACGGTGTCCTTGCCAACAGCGTTGCGCGGACGGAGATGGCAGGTATGCCTGCCCGACGGTACCCCCCTGCCCACGCATACCTCGGGAGGCAACCTGCATTTCGTGGTTCCTCCCGCTCGGTGGCTCTGGCGCGTGGACGTGGGCTCCCCTGGAGACGAGCGAGTGCTGTTGCGCGGAATGGCGCAACGCGAGCAGTGGGCGCAGGGGAATACCGTTCGCTGGATACCGGGCGAAGGGCGCGAGACGGTGCTGCGTGTGCCTGTGCCGCGCGAGGGGACGTACCGCCTGCTGCTACATGGGCAGGTGCTCTGGGAGAACCGTGTTGCCGTGTTCGTCGACGGACGGAAGGTAGGCGAGTACGGTCTGCGTCCAGGATGGCGGACGCTGGTGGTCGCCCTGCCGCCGCGACGCTCCTCTGGGCAGAGCGTAGAGGTTCGCCTGCTCTTCGAGCGGATGCATCGTCCCGCCGAGAAGGGCGCGGGGGAGGACCGGCGCGTGTGCAACTTCGCCCTGGACTGGCTGGCGCTGGAGCAGGCGGAGACAGCAGGGGCGCTCGTGCTGGCGGTCAATCCGTTGCGCAGAGACGCATCGTCCCCTCTTCGCGTGCAGGCGGGCGGCGGTATGGTTCGGATAGACAACGGCGTGCTGGAGCTGGAGTGGCGTGAGGAGGCTGGAGGCACGCTCACTCGCTTCTACTCCAAACGCACGGGCAGGGACTACGCCGCGCAAGGCGGAGGCGTGGGCATCGGCACGTTCGGCAGGACAGACCCCAGACGCCCCGCGCAGCAAAGCCATCAGTTCATCGTAGACGACATCCGCTGGCAGCGTGAGGGCAGAGCGAGCGTGCGCCTGCTGGAGCATAACCCCGTGTGGGCGACTGTGGAAGTGACCGCAGGAGGGGGCGACTTGCCCCTGCGGGCGACGCAACGCTACCGTGTGTTCGCGGGGCTGCCGCTCGTGGAGATGGCTGTGCAGGTGCAGCCCCTGTCGGCGGAGGCGGAGGAGCTGGTGGCTCTGGAGGCGCGATTCGCCGCTCGCTGGTGGACGAAAAGCTACCCCAACTTCGTGGGTATGGGCGACAACCCAGCGGAGCTGTTCGGACCGAAGGTGCATTTCGGCTGGCGTCTGGGCGACTGGGTGCCTCCCGTGCTTACGCTGTTCCAGCCGAGCGACCTGAGCGAGAGCCTCTCCCTGCTGATTGTCCAGAACGAGGGATGTGGCGGGGTGCGGCAGGGCTTCTGGGGGGCGGAGCGGAATAGACCTTCGGACAGCCGTCAATTCGCCACTATCGAGCTGATAGCGCAGCCTGTGATGCCTGTGCGCCTGCGGCTCTGGCTCTGGTTGCACGAGGGATACCACACGCACGCCCGCCAAATGCGCCAGCGGCTGATGCAGCCCGTGCCTATCGCGTTTCTCCAGTGAGGCAGGAAAACGCCTGTCACGAACCGTAAAACTATACCCGCTCGCGATGATTGTGAAGAGCCTCAGCATACTCGGCTTCAAAAGCTTCGCCGACCGAGTGTATCTGGAGTTCGGCGAGGGAATTACCGCTATTGTGGGTCCCAACGGCAGCGGCAAGTCCAACATCGCTGATGCCATCCAGTGGGTGCTAGGAGAGCAGAACGTACGCCTCTTGCGGGCAGAGAACAGCACGGAGGTCATCTTTGCAGGCAGTGCGCGCCGCAAGCCGCTGGGCATGGCGGAGGTTAGCCTGACCATCGACAACAGTGCGGGCGTGCTGCCCATTGACTTCGCTGAGGTAACCATCACACGGCGCCTGTATCGCTCTGGAGAGAGCGAATACCTCATCAACAAGACGCCCTGCCGTCTAAAGGACGTGGTGGAGCTCTTCCTGGATACGGGCTTGGGGCGCGCCTCTTACGCCATCCTGACTCAGAACGAGGTAGACCTGGTGCTCTCCGCCAGACCAGAAGACCGCCGTGCGCTGTTCGAGGAGGCAGCAGGCATCCAGAAATACCGCCATCGCAAGCGCGAAGCGTTGCGTAAACTGGAGAACACAGAGGCGAACCTCACGCGAGTGTACGACATCCTGTCCGAGCTAGAGGCGCAACGCGAACCTCTGCGCCAGCAGGCGGAGCTCGCACAGAAATACCACCAGCTCGTCACGCGGTTACGCGAAGTAGAGATTGCAGCGCTCTGGTCACAGGTCGTGGAGAGCGAGCGAGCCCGTGAGGAGGCTTTGCAAGAGCAGCAGCTGCTGCATCGCCGTTTGCTGGAGGTCAACGCGCAGATAGCGGAGTGTGAGTCGCTCTCTCAGAAGCTGGGAGCGCAGATTGCCAGTACAGAGGCGGAGCAGGACACACTCCGCGCCTTGCAACAGGCATCGTTGACTGCTTACGAGCGTGCGGAGAGCCGTCGGGCGCTGGTGGAGCAGCGGATACAACATACTCGGGAAAATGTGAGCCGCCTCCGCACGGAGCTAGCGGAAGGCGAGCAGCAGATGGCGCAGCTTCGCGAGCAGGCGCAACTGTGGCAGGAACGGCGTGCGCAACTGCAGGAGCGTCTTCAGGAGACACAGCAAGCACGAGAGGTCGCCTTAGAACAGCTAAGACAGGCGGAGCAGGCACTGCAGCAGGCACAGCGGCACTACGTGGAGCGCGCTCAGGAGACTGTGCGAGCCCAAGCCCACATAGAGGGGATGCGCCAGCGTCGTGCAGAGGCAGAACAGGCTTTACAGGCACTGCAGGTGCGTGTGGAAGAGACGGAGCAGCACCTGCGCGCTGCAGAGGAAAAAGCCAAGACTGCTCAGGCACAGCGTGACCGAGCGGTTGCCGCTGCCGAGCTGGCGGTACGCGAGGCACAACGCTACGAGAACGAGCTCCAAGAAGCGCAGGCAGAACTGCAACGCAAACAGCAAGAACTGGAATCGCGTCGACGCGAGAACGCTCGTCTAAGTGCCCGTCTACAGGCGTTGTTGGAGAGCGAAGCAGCGCAGGAAGGCTTGTTTGGAGGAGTGCGCGCAATACTGGAGGCTGCAGCGCAGGGGCATCTTCGGGGCAACTACCTGCTTGTAGCCGACGTGCTGCAGCCACAGGAGGCATACGTCACGGCTATCGAGGTCGCCTTGGGGGCAAGCGCCCAGGACATCATCACGACAACCCCGGAAGAAGCCCGACTAGCTATTGAGTGGCTGAAGCAGCAGGCGAAGGGACGGGCGACCTTCCTGCCGCTCAGCCTGTTACGTCCTGCGGAGCCAGACCCCCAGCTGCGGCAAGCGATACAGGAAGGTCTCGCTCTCGGTTTTGCGAGCGAATATGTGCAGTGTGCGCCAGAATTGCGCGTTGTCGCGCAGTATCTGCTAGGGCGCGTGCTGGTGGCTGTTGATTTCGAGAGCGCGTTGCAGATTGTGCGCCGCCACCACGGCTGGAGCAAAGTGGTCACGCTGGAGGGGGAGCTGTTCCTGCCAGGGGGCGCCATCACGGGAGGCAGGATGCCGGGCAAAGCAACAGGCATTGTCTCGCGCAAGGCGGAGCGAGCGCGCGTGGAACGTGAGTTGCGCGAGGGGGAGAAGCAGGAAGCGCGTCTGCGCACACAGTGGCAGGAGGCGGCAGAAAAGGTCGCGAGCGTTCAGCGTCTGTGGCGCGAGGCGCAGACACTGCAACAGCAGGCGCAGCAACGCGCGGCGCTGGCGGAGACGGCTCTGCAGGCAGCGCAACAGGAACATGCCCTCCTGCTGCAGCAGCTGCAGGCTCAGCAACAGCAGCTTTCCGAACAGGCACAGCGACTGTATGAGCTGGATAATGCCATCGCCGAGCAGGAGGAGAGCCTCCCCACTGAAGAGGAACCCGCCCTTTCTCCTGAGCAAGTGGAACACTATCGCCAGAAGCGCGACGAAGCAATGGAACAGGTGCAGGCAGTGGAGGTCACGTTGGGGCGATTGGCGGAGCAGCAACGTGCGCTGGAACGCGAGCGCGAAAGCCATGCCCAGCAGCAAAGAGACCTTCTGCAGCGTATCGAGAGCCGTCGGGCGCGTTTGCAAGAGCTGGAAGTGCAACTCGCTCAGGATGAGCATACCCTCAGCCAAACCATAGACGAACTGCAACGGATTGTACAACAGCGCGAACAGATCGACAGAGAATTTGCCTCCCTGCGCGAAGTTCGGGAGCATCTGCTACAGCAGAACCTGGAAAACGGGGAACGACTACGTGAGCTTTCCCAGCAGCAAACCGCGCTGGCACAACGAGCGCACGAACTGGAGCTGAAGCTGGCGCGTATCGAGATGCAGCGCACACAGGCGGTCACTCGCCTATGGGAAGAGTATGAGGTGGATGTTTCTCGGCATGCCCCCCCCGACCTGTCACAGGTCAGCCCCGAAACGCTTGCTGAAATCAGTCGCCTGCGCCGCGAAATCCGGCAGATGGGCAACGTCAACATCGGCGCGGCGGAGGAGTATCAACGTCTTAGCGAGCGCTATGAGTTTCTGCAGCAACAGCGAGCCGACTTGGAGACGGCGCGCGCTGACTTGCTGCAAGCGATTCAGGAGATCGACGCCAACACGCGCGACCTTTTCCTACAGACCTTCCGCGCCGTGCAACAGGCGTTCCAGCAGGTGTTCGAACGCCTATTCGGAGGGGGCACTGCCGAACTGCAGCTTACCCAGCCCAACAACTTGCTGGAGACAGGGGTGGAAATCCTCGTGCAGCTGCCGGGCAAGCGTCGCCAGAATCTGCTGATGTTATCAGGAGGTGAGAGGGCGCTAGTGGCTCTCGCGCTGATGTTCGCCTTCCTGCAGGTCAAGCCCAGTCCCTTCTGCGTGTTGGACGAGGTAGACGCCGCATTAGACGGGAGCAACGTCGAGAAGTTTGCCGACCTGCTGCGCGAAGCCGCACGCCACTCTCAGGTGATTATCATCACCCACAACCCCGTGACGATGGAATGCGCTGATGTCTGGTATGGCGTCACGATGCAAGAGCAGGGGGTCTCGCGCGTCCTCTCATATCGCCCTGCTAAGGAGACGTCTGCTTCTCCCCTGGTGCCTGCACAATAACTGGTCCTACACCTTGATACTGTCTGTGCGTGCCGTCGCAGAAGGGGAACTTGTTCGATTTGAAGCAGCGGCACAAGGCGACTCGCTCTCCCGGCTCCAGCTCCACTGTGGTGCGTGGGCGACCATCGATCTCCTCGGTGGAATGTTTCGCCATCGTGTTCCTCCTTTCTTGTGCAGGTGAGTGCACTTCTCCCTCTGCTTTTCGACGGGGTTGTGCCTCAACTCCTGCCTGCTTCCCACCCGGAGGCGAGCCGCCGTAGCACTCGCTCCATCTTTTGCAGGAACAGCTGTATCTCCTCTTCGGTCACGCTCAGGTTGGGGCGCAGGCGGATAGTGTCGGTACCTGCGCCGAGCAGCAACAGGTCTTCTTCTTGCAGGGCGATTTCCAGCAACTGCTTGCGCATCTCTGGGCGGCGCAGGCTAAAGCCCTGATACAATCCCATGCCACGCACATTGTAGATAAGGTCAGGGAACTGCTGCGCCAGCCTGTTCAAGCCCTCCACCAGCAGCTGCGCCTTGTGCGGTACCTGCTCAATCAGTTGCTCCTCGCGTACAATCTTCATCTCCTGCACGAAACGCACCATGTCCGCCAGCGAGCCGCCCCAGGTAGAGTCCAGTACGCCGCGGTCTTCCATCGGGTAGAGCATGTACACCACGCCGTTGCCCAGTTTCTTGGCGGTAGCGACCGCCTGCGGGGGATAGGGCAGGTCGAACTGGTCGCAGGCGAAGAAGCTGCCCGTCTGCCCGCCTGCGGTCTGCACCTCGTCGAAGCCCAAATACACGTCATACCTGTGCGCCAGCTCGCTCAGCCCGCGGAAGAAGTCGGGCAGCGCCACACGGTGTCCGCCTGCCCCCTGCAAAGGCTCCACGATGATGCCCACCACCTCGCCGCGGTAGCGTTGCAGAAAGTCCTCTACGATCTCTAGGCTGCGCTGCGTGCGGGAGCGGTTCTCCGTTTCGGGCAGAGAGGTATCGATTGCGGGGAAGGGCACCTGGATGTTGCCCGGGATGAAACCGTGAAAGTCTTTCGTCACAATGGGGTCATGCGCGACCTGCGTGACGTTGAGGGCGAACACCGTGCGCCCGTGAAACGCCTGGTCGAAGTAGATGAAGCGTCGCGCGTGGGGTAGCCTCCCTTGCTTGAGCAGCTTGTGGTGGTGCAGATTGATGAGATACTTCATCATGTTCTCTACCGCCTCTGCGCCCGAGTTGACCGCGTACACCTCCAGGCGCGGGTTGCGCATGCAACGCGGAGCGAGCTCGTGCAACAGGCGGTAGTATTCCAAGCACTCTGGCGTGAGGAAATCGGGGTTGGCGACTTTGTTGTTGGCGGCGCGCGCCAGCTTTTTCAGGTATTCGGGCTCATACAGGCGTGGATGGTTGTGCCCGATGAGCTTGGAAGCATAGTAGCCCGCCCAGTCAAAGACGCGCTGCCCATCGACGGTCGCCAGCCACATGCCCTCGCTGTGCTCCAGGTCTACCACAAAGGGCTTCGGTTCGGCAATCACATAGCGTCCCAGCTCCTCGAGCATCTGCTGGCTGATGGGTCCGGGATATTTGTGCACCTCGTGGTCACCTCGTCCTGGCGAAAGTTCGCTCATTCTCCACAACTATACTTTACCACACAGTTTGGGCGTCAGCCCCTCGCGTCTCTGTGCAAAGGGGGGACATCATGTTTTGGGGGCGATGCTGCCGCATGCCGTTCAGCGTGTCATTCAGGGGAAGCACTTCCGCGCTTCGCTACGAACTGTAGCGTCCGTCGGGCGCACTTTCGCGCTAGTCATCGCGCACGTCAGTGCGTCCCTGTCATTCTGAGCGTAGTGAAGAATCTCTGTCCCCCTGCGCCCGCAGTTCAGCATGACATCCAGTGTCATTCTGAGCGGAGCGAGGGATTTCTACAGCTATGCCACCCGTTCTTTCATCTGCTCTCTCACCAGCTCTAAGTTGTGTCGGGCGGCGGCGTGGTCGGGCTGGAGCGTTAGCGCCTGCTGATATGCCATCATCGCGGACTCGTATGCGCCCATCTGGTAAAAGGCGTTGCCCAGCGTGAAAAAGCCCTGCGCATTAGTCGGATCGCGTTGCAACGCGGCGGTATAGGTTTCGACAGCAGCTTCGTACGCACCCAGCTGATAGAGGGCGTCTCCTGCGTTGAAGAAGGCGTTGGCGTCCTCCGGGGCGAGCTCGATAGCGCGAGTAAAGCAGGCGAGCGCCCCCTCGATGTCGCCCTGCGCTAGATGCACCCTGCCTAGGTTCACCCAGACGGGGGCAAACTCAGGCTGCACGATGGTCAGCTCCGTGTAGTCCGCCTGCGCTTCCTGCCATAGTCCCAGCTTCTCTGCGCACTGGGCGCTATGCCAGCGCCATTCGGGCTGGTTCTGCATCTCGTTGACGAGCCGCCGCCAGATGGTGTACGCGTCCACCCAGCGCCCTGCCTGTTCGTAGCGCAGGGCAAGTTCGCGCGCGACCTCTAGGTTCTGAGGCGCATAGCTGTATGCTTGCTCCAGATGTTTCAGACCCTGCTCGAAGTCGCCCCTCTGGAACAGAATCTGCGATAGCAGGTAATGTGCCTCCGTCGTCTGCGACCGCTCCTGCAGGGAGAGGCGGCAGTAGCGCTCGCTCTCCTCCAGATTACCCGTTCCCAGATACGCCTGTGCCAAGCCGTAGTATGCCTTGAAGCCTGCGATGGTCGCGTCGCCGGTGATGTGTTCACCGCGATAGGTCTCCAGTGTTCGATGGAAGGCTTGCACCGCCTCCTCATAGCGCCTGAGGGCGAGGTAGGCGTAGCCATCGGCGAAGTACAGTCCGGGGTGGTCTACTCCCCGCGCCAGCGCGCGCTGGTGCGTCGCCAGAACCTCCTCGTGCCTGCCTTGCGTCTGCAAGGCATTCGCTAGCAACACATAAGCCACTCCCGCGTGGTCCTGACCTGGCTCGATGCGGTCGACGATGGGTTCTAGCTCCGCGATGACCTTTGGGTAGTCGCCTACGACGTAGTAAGCGTTCGCCAGGTTGAACCGCTGGAATAGGTTGTCGGGGTCTTGCTGTAGCTCCATCTGCAGCAGGCGGATGGCACGCTCGTTCTTGTTGCGCTGCTGCACTACACGACTGCGATATCCTAGATGGCGAATCACCGCGCCTTTCAGGAAAGCGACCTCGTAGCCCTGACGCTCCAGCGAGGGCATCACCTGCTCATGCACGCGCCCCTCGAAGCGAGTGCCAGGCAACAGACGGAACACCCGACAGGCACGGTGAATGAAAACGCCATCCTCTGGTGAGTCGCCCATCTCGTTGTGGATTTCGAGCAGGTAGCCGCCGAAGGAGTAGTCGCAGATGGCACGGCGGATGGCTTCCGCGCTGGCGCGGTCCAGGCGCTCGTCGGCGTCCAGCCAAAGCCCCCAGTCTCCCGTAGCATGCTGGATGGAGACGTTGCGGGCGTCGGAGAAGTCATCGCGCCAGGGATGATGTACCACCTTCGCGCCGTAGCGCTTTGCAATCTCCACCGTGCGGTCAGTGGAACCCGTGTCCACCACCACGATTTCGTCCACCAACCCCTGCACACTCTGTAGACAGCCCTCAATAAACTCCTCCTCGTTCTTCGCAATCATGCACAGGGAGAGTCGGGGGCGCTTTCCCTGAGAGCTCGTCGTAACTGTCACCGGTGAAGAACAGCCCTTCTCCAAGCCAGAGAGCAGACGCGACGCCCGCTCCAGCCACCGCTGCAGTTGCGAGCTAGGGCGCTTCTTTGCCCGCCGCTGTAGACGAGAATAGAGTTCGCGTAGCAGGCGAAGCGACTCTTCGCCACCGGGGTTCAGCTCCACCGCCCGCACCGCGTGCTGCAGCGCCTCCTGTGAGCGCCCTGTGCGTCGTAGAATGTCCGCCAAGTGGTGATGCAGCTCAAAGTCCTCTCCTTGCTGCAGACCCTGCCGCAGCACGCCCTCCGCGCGAGCGATGCTGCCTGACTGGTAGTAGGCAACGCCCAGTCCGCTGTACGCCTTCAGATGCTGCGGCTCGCGCTGAACTAACTGCTCCAGCAAGGCGATGGCTTCAGTATATCTCCCGTCACGAACCAGCTGCGAGGCGCGACGCAAAGCCCCCTCAGGCAGTGCAGGCTGCGCCGCTTCCTCCAGCAGCCTCTTCGCCGCTGCCTGCGCAGCGTGTCGCCAGGTCAGGTTCTCACGCACCCACTGCGCTGCCCGTTCCGCCTTTGCCTTCGCGACCTTGCTGTCGCGGTACACCTGCTCCATGAGCGCTTCCATCGCGTTGCGGTCGGGCTTCGCCCAGAAAGGCAGGTTCACTGTCTCCCACGAGTCGATGAGGTTATCCGCGAAATGCTCCACGCTGGCAGGGATGAGGAAGGCGCGCTGCTCGTTGCAGAAGTCCAGCGCGGCGCCGAACCCCGTGACAATCACGGGCAAGCCGCACGCCATCGCCTCCGCAATGGGCAAGCCAAACCCCTCGCCGCGATAGGGATGCACCAGCGCATGGCAGGCGCGGTAGAGGGCGTTCATCTGCGCCTCGTCCAGTTCTTCAGGGATGTATACGATTTCGGGCGCCTCAGGCTGCTGCTGGAACCAGCGAATCTGCTCCGCGAAGTGCTGCCCCCTGTAGAAGGTATTCGCGCCGAAGTCCTTGATGACCAGAGACACATCGTCGTCGCGCGTGAAGGTGCGCGTGTAGCCGTCCAACAGGATGTCAATGCCCTTGCGCGGGATAGTGCCGCCAACAAACAGGAAGCGGAACCGCTTCTGCGTGGGCAAGGGGAAGGGGTCCGTCGGCTCGAAGAAGACCTCCGAGACACCGTTTGGCACGACGTGCACCTTCTGCGCGTCTACCCCATCGCGCACGTAGCAATCGCGCACGAAGCTCGACGGCACCCACAGCTCATCCACGTTGCGGTTGATGGCTTCCACCCACTCACGAGGCACCGAGCCGAACTCCCAGGGCTGGATAACGATAAAACGGTCGGCTGCGGGGCGTTGCCAGTTGGGAGGCCAGTGGTGGCGTATCCATACGTCGGCGTGGGAGGGCAGACGACGCAGACGGTCTACAACGAACGCCCAGCGAGTGTCACCCTGTAGGGCGCCGTCATCAGTAACATGAGGCACGAGGTAAAACTGCCAGTCGGGATACAACCGATGCAGCGCCGTGACTAGCTCGCGATTCACTCGCGCCAGGCTATGCCTCGCCAGAAACGCCCCTTCCCACACGATGTGCAACGGTTTGCTCATATGGCTCGCCTCCCTATGAGAAAATCCTCTGGTGCGATGGTCACGAGGGAGCGTGTCCCTCCAAAAGATTGGAGGAAGGCGCTTTGCCGCGTCCACCTACGGACTACCTCTGGAGGGACGCGCTCCGTCGCGTCCACAAAGGATCACGACGAAGCAATCCTCCTGAGGGACGCGCTCCGTCGCGCCCACAAGGGTCACGACAGAGCGTGACCCTCCAAAAGGTTCGCCCGCATTGGAAGGACGCGCTCCGTCGCGTCCACAGGGGTCGCGACAGAGCGTGACCCTCCGCCTCCTACGCTGCCCTGTCAGGCGCACGCTCACACTGCCCGCTATACCGCGCTCTTGCTACGCTATCGTAACGGCTGCCTGTTAGCAGCACGCGCCCCAGGAAGTTCTCTGGCAAGAAGTCCACCACCTCAATATCCGCGCACTCCTCTGGGTTGACGCCGAGCGAGAGCACATACTGCTCCAGCAGGGCGAACGCATCCTCCGCGCGGAAGG
>JANWXG010000220.1 GCA_025057335.1 bacterium
ACTTCTTCAAGAACAATACCTACTTCGCCCATACCGACCGTCGCATGGTGGAGCGCGCCCGCTTGCACGCCGACCGCATCCGTCAGTACGAGATGGAGTACGGTCCCCAGCGCGTAGAGCAGTTCCTGGACGCGGTATTGAGCATTGAGGAGCATATCGACCCCGTGGAACCGACCTACCGCCGTCGCGACCCGAAAGAGTACGAGCAGCAGAAACCCGCTCTCGCCCGCCCGAGCAGCGAGTTCGACGACCTGCTGGGGCGCGTGGAGACGCCAGAGCCTCCTGCCCCCAAGCGCTTCCCGCCCGAACCCGAAAAAGACCTGCTGCTGTTCCTGCGCGATTACTCCCGTGACCTGGAAGATTGGCAGCGCGACATTATCGGCATGGTGCGCGAGGAGATGTTGTACTTCCTGCCGCAGATTCGCACCAAGATTATGAACGAGGGCTGGGCGTCGCTGATTCACGAGCGCGTGCTGGAGGCGTTGCCTCTCACGCCCGCAGAGCATCTGGAGTTTCGCCGAATGCACTCCAGCGTGCTTTCCCCCGGCTCGCGCATGAGCATCAACCCCTACTACGTGGGCTACCAGATTCTGCGTGATATCGAGCGACGCTGGAACGGCGAGCCGCCCGACGAAGACGAGGAGCCCGAAGCAGACTGGCTGGGACGCCCCAAGCCGCGTCCTGTGGGGGAAGGTTGGAAGAAGCTGCTGGAAGTGCGTGAAATGGAGTGTGACGTGACCTTCCTGCGCAAGTATCTCACTGAAGGGCTGGTGAAGAAGCTGGACCTGTACACCTACAAGCTGGAGGAGGTGGATGGCGAGCTAGTGTGGCGCGTGCAGGAGACCGACTGGGAGAAGGTACGCGACGCTCTGCTCGACTCTATGACCAATTTCGGCATACCTGTCGTGATGGTAGAGGATGGCGACTACGGACGGCGCGGCGAGCTCTACCTCAAGCACTACTTTGACGGCAAACCGCTAGACCTGGACTATACCCTGCGCACCCTGAAGAACATCTATACCATCTGGGGACGCCCCGTGCATCTGGAGACCGTCATGGACGGCGAGACCACCCTCTTCACCTACGATGGGCAGCAGGTCACCCGCTCAGCCAAGCGATAACAAACCCTTAACAAAAGGCGCAGGCGGCTTGACTTGACAGGCTGCCTCGCTCACGCTACACTAGCATACGGTTGTATTCCTTTTCTGGAGGTTAGGGGGATTGGGCACTGCGTACACACCTGGTCTGGCGGTGACCGCCCATGCGTTGATTCGCAAGACACGAAGGCTTCCTCTGAAGGGCACAGTGCTGGTGCAAGAGGGGCAAGAGGTCACGCCAGATACAGTGGTTGCCCGGGCGGAGATTCCGGGCATCATGCAGACGGTGCGTGTGGCGGAGCAGCTGGGCGTACAACCCGACGAGCTGCCCCGTTTCCTGAAGGTAAAAGTGGGCGACCCGGTACAGGCGGGCACCCTGCTTGCCGAATCACGCGGGCTGTTTGGCTTGTTCCGCACGGAAGTCAAGTCGCCGATTGAGGGTACTGTAGAGCTCATCTCCGAGGTCTCTGGGCACGTCGGTATCCGCGAGAAGCCGACCCCACTGGAGGTCAGAGCGTACATCGCAGGCACCGTGGTAGAGGTCATCCCGCAGGAAGGCGTTGTAGTGGAGACACACGGCTCGCTGATACAGGGCATCTTCGGGGTGGGCGGAGAGCGTCTGGGGGAGCTCCGCATGGTGGTGGACCGCCCCGACGAACCCATCACTAGTGAGAAAGTGACACCTGACCTGGCGGGGAAGGTGATAGTAGGAGGCAGCTTCATCGACGGAGCTGCCTTGCGTCGGGCAGCGGAGGCAGGTGTCGTAGGCATCGTGGTGGGAGGCACGCTGGACACCGACCTCGTGGAGTTTTTAGGATACGATATCGGCGTGGCGATTACAGGGCATGAGGACATTCCGCTCACGCTCATCCTCACGGAAGGGTTTGGCGAAATCCGCATGGCACAGCGCACCTTCAACCTACTGCGCAGCCTAGAGGGTAGGATGGCTTCTATCAATGGCGCGACGCAAATCCGCGCTGGCGTGATTCGCCCAGAGGTGATTGTACCCCGCCCTGAGCTGGCTGACGAACCGCTGCCTCGCACGGCGTTCGAGGCGCAGGTGCTGGAGGTGGGCAGTCCCGTCCGAATCATCCGCGAACCGTACTTCGGCAAGCTGGCAACGGTCACCGCGCTGCCTCCGCAACTGGTGGAAATCCCCACTGGTTCGCTGGTGCGCGTGCTGGAGGCAGAGACAGAAGACGGGGAGCGCGTAGTGGTGCCTCGCGCCAACGTGGAGATTATCGCTGAGTAGCGTTCGTCCATGGAGAGGGGGCAAGAGAGGGGGAGGCATGAATGAAAGTGCTAGTCGTGGACGACGAGCAACCGCTGCTGGATGCCCTGCAGTACGCGCTGGAGCGAGAGGGCTTTGAGGTCATTACAGCCCTCGACTCGGAAGACGCTCTGCGCCTATTTCACGAACACCACCCCGACCTGGTGATTTTAGACGTGATGCTGCCGACGCGCAGCGGTTTCGAGGTATGTCAGCTGTTGCGCAAGCGCAGTAACGTGCCCATCATCATGCTTACCGCGAAAAGCGCAGAGGTAGACCGTGTGGTAGGGCTGGAAATCGGCGCAGATGATTACGTGACCAAGCCTTTCAGCATGCGTGAGCTGGTGGCGCGGGTGAAGTCAGTACTGCGTCGCGCTTCCTCGCCCGGCACAGCAGCCGGCTCTGTATACAAGGTGGGCGACCTCGTACTGGACGTAGGACGCTACGAGGCGCGCCTAGGAGACACGCCACTGTCGCTATCACCCAAGGAGTTTGAATTGCTTCGCTTTCTGATGGAGCATCCTGGACAGGTGTTTACCCGTCAGACTCTGTTAGACAGGGTGTGGGGTGAGGAGAAGTACATAGAGGAGCGGACGGTGGACGTGCACATCCACTGGCTACGCGAGAAAATCGAGCCGAACCCGCGCAAACCAAAGTATCTGCTTACCGTGCGCGGTGTCGGCTACAAGTTCCGAGGGTAGGACATGGGTTGGCTGTTGCCATGGCTGGCGGTGCTAGCGTTGGGCATCGCGGTCATGGTGCTGGTGCTGAGGCTACGTCGTTTGGAGGAGCAAATAGCCCCCTGCCGACGTGAGAAAGAGGAACTATCTGCGGAGTTGGAACACTACCGCTCCCTCCTTGACCACACGATGCGGGCACTGCAGGACGCTGTCTTGTTGGTGAACGCGGAGGGGGTCATCTCCTCTGCGAATCCCGCTGCTGAACACCTGTTAGGAACAGGACTAGTAGGACAGACGTTGCTCCAGCGCACCTTGTGCTATGACCTCAACCTGATACTCACCCGCTGTGTGCAGACGCAACGTTCCCAACATGCCGAACTGCGCTTGAATCATCCCTACACGCGTACAGTATTCGTGCGTGTCCTGCCCCTGCCCACTGCACCGCAGGCAGCGGAAGCGGCTTATCTGGTGGTACTGACCGACCTGAGCGAACTGCGCCGGTTAGAGCAGGTGCGTAGTGATTTCGTGGCAAACGTCTCCCACGAGCTGCGCACGCCTCTGGCGTCCATCCGCGCCAACGCGGAGGCGCTGCTAGACAACCCTCCCGACGACCCCGATATTCAGCGACGTTTCCTGAACACTATCGTACAGCAGACCGAACGCCTAGCGCGCATGACCGATGATTTGCTGGTGCTCGCTCAGGCGGAGGCGCGCCCCATCCCTCAGGCTCAGGAAATCTGTCTGGAGGAGGTGGTGCGCTCTCTGGTGGAGCAGCTGCGCTCGCAGGCAGAAGTCGCCCAGGTGGCGGTACACATGGACATCCCGGAGGGGTTCACGGTGTGCGCCCAGCGCGACCAGCTAGAGCAAATCTTGTGGAACCTCATCGATAACGCTATCAAGTACAACCGTCCAGGAGGGCAGGTGTGCG
The DNA here is from genome assembly GCA_025057335.1 of bacterium. GTDB lineage: Bacteria > Armatimonadota > HRBIN16 > HRBIN16 > HRBIN16 > HRBIN16. Next base: position 3,976 of record JANWXG010000220.1, read on the forward strand.
TGCGCGCATACAAGATACCCGAGGGCAGTGAGATTGTGGTGGAAGACACAGGTATCGGCATCCCCCACGAGCATCTGGAGCGCATCTTCGAGCGGTTCTACCGGGTGGACAAGGCACGCAGCCGCGCGAAAGGCGGCACGGGACTGGGACTTTCTATTGTGAAGCACCTAGTGGAGGCGCATGGCGGGCGCGTGTGGGTAGAGAGCGAGTGGGGCGTCGGTAGCCGCTTCGGCTTTATCCTGCCCGACAGCCGCGCGGGACAAGGATGTCACTAGCAGGGGAGCGCGGGGAGCCTGCGTGCGCGGCTCTCGACATACCATCCCCCAGTGTTTTGAGAACTA
>JANWXG010000221.1 GCA_025057335.1 bacterium
TGCCAGCATGGCGAGTACGAAACGCTTCATGGCAGTGACCTCCTATGAAAAGTTTTGTTGCTGCGCAGAAACGCTGGGATGAGGCAATGTAGGTTTGCTGCCTTCAGATTGCCCCCTCTTTGCGCAGACGAGGGTTTGCAGTTACTGCTCGGCTATCGCTATCGTCACCCAGCACTTCCGCATGCGACTAGGTTGTGACGGGCGCTGCGACTATGGCTACAGGAACAGGTCCGTGTTCGGCTGCAACGGCTTACGAAGAGGGGTCGCTCGTGTGCCCAACCACGCGGAGCAAGGAGGAATGCAGGAAGGATAACGGGCACTCGGTTCCCCCGCTGGATGTGCGTCTGCTTTACCTCCGTGAACACCTGCAGCAGCCTGCTACTCTGATATATCATAGCTGAGCTAAGTTTGTCAAGCGGACGGAGGGTGTTTGCAAAATTGTGGTAGTAGGGGAGCCTAGTTCGATGCATAGATGGCTCGGCAGGCGCCTGGTAACCTCTTTCCCCCGACTGAAGTCGGGAGCAACAGTGAGAGCAAATTCCGTCTGCGCGGACAGGGGTATCTACGCGGGCGGGTCTGTCTCAACTGAGCCTTTCTCAGAGGAGGAAGGCGCAGATCAGTGGCAACCTCGCTCTACAGCCTACTGGTCATCCCAAGCGGGCACCGTATCTATCCCATCTGCTGTAGGAGCGGTTCCCCGTGCACACTGGAGTTAAGTCGGGGATTCTCCAAACACCCTTTCGAAAGCTTGACAAATCACCTGTTGCTGTGGTAGAGTGTAAAGTGGCTGAGACGACGAGGTCATCTTCTGACTTCTGGCGGCAGACAGCGATGTACTCCGCTTCAGCGAGTCGCCCTCCGCTCCTGTAACGCAACGGCGACCGCCACGCACTGCAGCGTCTTCCCCAAAAACGCAACGCCGCGCTGAGAGAGGCGTTTTTTGCCCCTCCACGACCTGCCAAACACAAAAACTCATCTGTCTCAGGAGGTGTTTGCATGCGACGTTCGACCTTGTGCGCATTTTGCGCCATGTGGGCGGCGGTGACAGTGCCTCTGTTTGCCGCCCCCGAAGTGGAAGTGAGCGGTTTGCTGGATGTGTACGTGGGCTACAACTTCAACAACCCGCCTGCCAGCAGCGGCAATCAGAACGTGGTGCGTGCTTTCGACCTGCGCTCTAACTCTCTGGAGTTGAGCCTGCTGGAAGTCAACCTCAAGGCAAAGGCAGAACCAGTTGGCTTCACTGTAACGTTAACGACAGGCAAAACCGCCGACTTGGTGCACTACAACCAAGGCGAAGACCGCTTCAAGCTCTTTCAGCAGGCGTATCTCACCACCAGCATTGGCAACTGGACCGTTGACCTGGGTAAGTTTGTGACCGCCTTGGGCGCAGAGGTGATTGAATCCAGCAGCAACGACAACTACTCGCGCTCCCTACCGTTCCTCTACGCCATCCCCTTCTACCACACTGGTATCCGCGCCTCTACGAGTATCGGTGCGGGTTGGGGATTTCAGGCGATGGTAGTGAACGGCTGGGACATCACTGAGGAGAACAACGACAGGAAGAGCTTCCATGTCGCCCTCAGTTACTCCAGCGACAACCTGACCTTCCTCCAGAATGTCATCACGGGCGACGAGACGACCGCACCGCCGCGTGGCGCGCGCACGGTGTTCGACACCGTGCTGTTCTACACCTTCGGGGCGGATAAGGTAGGTCTCAACCTAGACATCGGGGAAGACAAATCAGCCAGCGCCAAGTGGCTCGGTTTCGCGTTGTATTACCGACGCGCCCTGCCCCAAAACCGTGCCCTTGCCCTACGCTACTCCTACTTCGACGATAAGGATGGCTTCCGCACGGGCGCTGTGCAGAAGCTGAGCGAGTTCACCATCACCTACGAGTACCCCATCGGCTCGTCAGTCAGTCGCTTTGAGGTGCGTCTGGACCGCTCTAACCAACCTATCTTCCTGAACGACGCCGGCGCTGCGACCAAGAAGGAGCAGATTACCGTGATGTACTCGCAGGTGTACCGATTTTAAGGAGGTGACGCCATGCGCGTGTTACAATCCCTTCTTATTCGTCGCGCCCTATGGTTGGGCGCGACCCTCGCCCTGCTCAGTCTGCTCGGGCTGAAGGCGTGGGCACAGGAGAACCCCTCCGTCGAGGAGACGCTAGCGAACCACAAGATGCTACTGGACACCTTGTGGGTGATGGTCGCTGCGTTTCTGGTGTTCTGGATGCAAGCGGGTTTTGCTTACGTAGAAGGGGGGCTGACCCGCGCTAAGAACACCAACAACATCATGATGAAGAACCTGATGGATTTTGCCATCGGGTCGGTAGCGTTCTGGGCGGTGGGGTTCGCCTTCATGTTCGGCGATGGCAACCCCTTCATCGGGTTGTCGGGATGGTTCCTGAGCGGGCCCGATAACTCCCCTGCGACGGGCGACGCCTACCAGGGCGTGTACAGCGCGCTGAATTGGACGGGCGTGCCCCTGTTTGCCAAGTTCATGTTCCAGCTGGTGTTCGCCGCTACCGCCGCTACCATCGTGTCGGGCGCCATGGCGGAGCGCACCAAGTTCAGCACCTACCTCATCTACAGCTTCGTGGTCAGCGCGTTCATCTATCCCGTCGTCGGGCACTGGGTGTGGGGAGGCGGCTGGCTGGCGAAGCTGGGTATGTGGGACTTCGCAGGTTCCACGGTGGTACACTCTACAGGGGGTTGGCTGGCGCTGGTGGGCACTATCATGCTGGGACCGCGCATCGGCAAGTACTCGCGTGAGGGCAAACCGCTGGCGATACCGGGGCACTCTCTGCCGATGGCGGCGCTAGGCGTGTTCATTCTGTGGCTAGGGTGGTTCGGGTTCAACCCGGGCTCCACGATGGCAGCGGACGCCTCCATCGGCATGATTGCGCTCAACACCAACATCGCCGCCGCAGTGGCTGCTATCGCCGCCATGTTTACCTCCTGGAAGCTGCTGAAGAAGCCCGACCCCAGCATGAGCCTCAACGGCGCGCTGGCGGGGCTGGTGGCGATTACCGCGCCCTGTGCGTTCGTCTCGCCGCTGTCGTCCGCCATCATTGGGCTGGCAGCGGGCATCGTGGTGGTGCTCTCCGTGCTGGCGCTGGACCGGGCGAAGGTGGATGACCCCGTCGGCGCAGTGTCCGTGCATGGCGTGTGCGGTGCACTGGGCACGCTGGCACTGGGGCTGTTTGCGCAGGAGGGCTACGCGCCAGCCAATACAACGGGCAACGGACTGCTGTTCGGAGGTGGTGTCAAGTTGCTGCTAGCGCAAGCGGCAGGCGTGGGGGCGGTATTCGTGTGGTGCCTGCTCACGGGCTTCGTACTGTTTGGAGTGCTAAAGGCGACAATTGGCATCCGCGTCTCCGCTGAGGAGGAAATCGCTGGACTGGATGTAGGCGAGCACGGCATTAGCGCCTATCCCGACTTCGTGCTGGCAACGCCTGGGCAGTTCAGCGTGACGGGTGGCACTCGCCCAGCAACCGTGCTGAGTACTCCCACCCCTACCCCTGCCCCGAAACCCTCATCGGAAACGAGCGCGTAATGAGGAGGCTGGACGATGATCAAGATAGAAGCCATCATCCGCCCGCAGAAACTGGACGAGGTGAAAGCCGCGCTGGACGAAATCGGCATCGCGGGCATCACCGTTACCGAAGTGCACGGCTCGGGCAGGCAGAAGGGCTATACACAGACCTACCGCGGTGCGGAGTACACCATCAACCTGTTGCAGAAGGTCAAGATTGAGGTGGTCGTGCCCGATGCGCTTGCGGAGAGGGTCGTGGAAGCCCTACAGGAAGCCGCCCGCACGGGCGAAATCGGTGACGGCAAAATCTTCCTTATTCCCGTCGCTGATGCCATCCGCATCCGTACAGGCGAGCGTGGCGACTCGGCAGTGAAGTGATACCCCGCGCGCTCCGTCGTGTCCGCTGTAGATGCGACGGAGCGCGCCCTCTGGTGGACGCCAGTGCCACTCTACCGTATCGCCACTGCAAACAGATTGATATCCCCTTTCAACCCCGCTAGGTCTCTGGTCAAAAGTCTCCCCCTCGCGCGGCCTGAGAACTACGCGTCCATCTCCTCGCTACAGCATGCTCACTGTCATAGACGTCGCAGACAGGGGAACCGTCCACCGATGGCAACAACGGGAGCAGAGGAACAGCTGCATAGCAGAAGTGTCACGGGGCTACGAACGCGGCGGCTGACCATCTCCCTTTTTCGGCGGTTCTTGCCCGTACAGCTCCGAGAGCTCGGCGAACAGGTTGCGTTCCACCTCC
>JANWXG010000222.1 GCA_025057335.1 bacterium
AACCCATATTATCGGCAAAGCTGTCGCGAAACTCTAGGAGCTGCATCCCCAAATTACATCTGCAGTATAGCAGAAGGGGCACATTTTTAGCAAGGGCTACACCACCGTAGCCCTTGTAGTCCTTCCCTCTCCCGCAGGCGCGGGAGAGGGAGGGCACAACTGTTACTCATCCCCACTCAGACCGAAGTTGCGCACGAGCACGCCGAAGTCAAGCAGGTTCACGTCCTGGTCACCATCTAGGTCCGCGTTGGGGTTCCAGCCCTCATCGCCCGGTGCCGTCCCGAAGGCGGCGACGAGCCGACCGAAATCGAGCAGGGACACTTCGTTATCGCCGTCCACATCGCCGTTGATGAGGGTGAAGTTCAGGGTCACTGGCGTAGCAGCCAGCGTGACGTTGGGAATGACCTGACGCAGCCAGTGCGATGCCTTCGCGGCGATGTCGTACGTGCCCTGCAGCGAGGTGGTAAACTCATAGCCGCCCGCGCTGTTGGGTCGTATCACGTAGGTCTCGATGGGCGTCGTTTCGCCCGGATTGCGAACCTCGAAGACCACTGGCACGGTGGTCACATCCCCGCCGAAGTCGCCGAGCGTGACGGTGCCGCTGACTGTGGTGGTCAGGGCGATTTCCAGAATGTCCAGTCGGTCGGCGTTACCTGTGCTGCCGTTGACCACAAACACAAGCACCCTTGCGGGCAGGAGATAATAGGCGACGTTGAGGAGGTTACTTCCGAACCGAGCGACCTGCACGCCGTCTATAGTAACCCCACTACCGTCCCATTCGCCCAGCCTGTTCCCGTCGGGGTCTGTCACGAACAGTTTGAAGGAGGCGGGGTCTGTGGCTGTGGGACGGAAGTTATGCGCCAGCAAGTCGGGTAAGAAGGGCAGCGCCTGGGAGGCAGGGATGTAGTTCACGGTGCATTGTTGCAGGTTGCCCGCGTCGAAGGAGATGATTCGGTTGAGGGTACCGAAGGTGTTTTCGCCTGTGCGCACCGCCTTGAAGATACCGTCGTTCGCGTCGGCAGAGGCGCGATGGACGTACAGGTCGCCGTTAGACGAGAAGGCGATGTCGCGCAGGAACGCTGGGGCGACGGAGTTGCTGGTACCAATCACCGCGCCTGTCGCCAGGGACACCCGACGGATAATCTGCGTGGGCGAGCTGAGCGGCGCTACCGCCAACGCAGGAGCCGAGCCGCCGAAGCCCGGGTCCAGAGCGATAGAGTCGTACCGTGAGAACCCCACTTCAGTCAAGGAGAGGAGCCCGTCTCCAGCCCACAGCTCATCCAGCAACCCTGCCGTGGTGAGACGGACAATAGCCGTATCGGGGTTGGAACCATGTCCCAAGCCGAAACCTGCGTACAGGTAGCCATCATGGTACACCAGGCGCGTATCTCGCGAAACGCCTGCTGCGTTCCGTCCGAAAATCTTGGTAACGCCGACGCCGTAAGACAGTGCGCCACTTGGTCGAGCAAGAACGTTGTCGATACGCAGAATACCTACGGGACCTACGCCAGAGGCGGCACGGAAACCAGCGACGTACGCATTCGTGCCGTCGTACGCCACATCGATGGCTACGTCGCCACAGCTCCCCGTACCGCCGTCAAAGATGGAAGAGAGGTCAAAGCTGCGCAAGAACCGAACTGGCAACTGCTGAGCACTGGAGGATACCACGAAACTGAGCAAACCGAGCGCAACAACGAGGAACCGAACGCACCTCATCTCACTCGCCTCCTTTCGCAGTGATTCAAGCGTTATATAATGTTTACAAATCGATTATAGCGCGATAGGCAGGAAATGTCCAGCTTTCCCGAAGGTGTTCAGAAAATCTCCTGAGCAACATCACTGCGCAAGGGAAGCAAGGCATGACTCCCTACCTGCGTGACCCAGGTAGACGCGGCGGAGCGCGTCCCTCCAGCAGTATGCTATCTCCTGGATGGTCATGCTCTGTCGTGACCATGATGGACGCGACGGAAGCGCGCTCCTCCAGTCTCATCCTGTGTACGTCGTCGTGCTGCTCTACCGATTTCTTGATCGCCCTCAGCTTTCTCCAGGTGCTTCAGGAAAAGTTCGCCAGAGGAGCTGCCCGCGATGGAGGCAGGAGCTCTGTCAGAGTGACAGCGAATCCGGAGGTCAGAAGAAATCTGCAGGGGGGAGGCAGAAGATGAAGCTGGCATGTCAGGAGGGTATGGCTCCCAGCGGCACTTTGCAGGAGAAGCTGGACTACCTCGCGGAGTACGGCTACGAGGGTATCGAGTTCTGGGGCGCGCAGTTTATCGATACCGATTTCAACGGCATGCGCAAGGAGCGGGTCGCCGAGGTGCGTCGCCTCACCGAAAACCACATGGTGAAGCCGAGCACTATCTGCGCGGGCTATCGCGGCGCCCTGCTGGACGCCAACCGCCACGAGCGTGAACTGGCGGTACACGACATCGAGAGCCTGCTCTATGCAGCGGGCGAAATCGGCGCGGTGGGAGTGATTGTAGTGCCCATCTTTGGTTCGCCGCGCATTCCCGACCTGACCCCTTATGCCACTGCGCTGGAGCTGGAGGCGGAGCTGTTGTGCCGGCTGCTGGAGCCACTGGGCAAAGTGGCAGAGAAGGCAGGCAGCTACATCCTGCTAGAGCCTTTGAACCGCTACGAGACGCACTACATGAACCGTCTGGAGCAGGCAGTGAATATCTGCCATCGGGTGGGCAGCCCCAACCTGAAGCTGATGGCGGACTTCTTCCACATGAACATCGAGGAGCGTGACATCCCTGCCGCCATTCGGGGGGCGAAGGATTACCTGGCGCATGTGCATCTCGCCGATAGCAACCGCCTGCTGCCCGGTTACGGGCATACGGATTTCCGTTCAGGCTTTGCTGCGCTGAGGGAGATAGGCTACACTGGCTACATGGCGCTGGAGTGCGGCATCCCGGGCGACTCGCGCGAGGAGCTGCCCAGGTGCGCCCAGTACCTGCGTGCGCAGATGGCATGAAGCCCCTGATTCTGGCGCATGACATAGGCACTTCAGGCAACAAGGCGGTGCTGGTAGATGGAGAAGGGCAGGTAGTGGACGTCGCCTTCGCCGCCTACCGCACCGCCAGCCCCGAGCCTCTCGCCGCCGAACAGAACCCCGCCGACTGGTGGCGGGCGGTGGTGCGCTGTACGCGCACCTTGCTGGCGCGGGACGAGAGCCGACGAGGCAGGCTGGTCGCCGTCGGCTTCAGCGGGCACATGAACGGGGTTGTTCTCGTCGACGCGCAGGGCGAGCCTGTTCGCCCTGCGTTGCTGCACGCCGACATCCGTGCCCAGAGCCAGTGCGAGCATCTGCGCCAGCGCCTGGGGGAGGAGCGCTACTACCGCCTCACGGGCAATCGCATCGCCCCCTTTACCTCCCTGCCCAAGCTCATGCTGTTGCAGCAGCGCGAGCCGGAAGCGGTGGGACGCACCCGCTGGATGCTGCAGAGCAAAGACTACTGTGTGGGGCGCATGACAGGCAGGTGGGGCGTGACTGACCCCTCCGACGCCTCGCTGACAGGTATCTACAACGCCAGTTGCCTGCAGTGGAGCGAAGAGGTGGTGGAGGCGAGCAGCATCCCCGCGCGCCTGCTACCCGAGGTGGTTCCGTCTACCAGCGTGGCAGGGAAGGTGTCGCGTGAGGCGGCGCGGGCGACAGGGTTGCCCGAAGGTTTACCTGTGGTGCTGGGTGCGGGCGATGGAGCCTCTGCCACTGTGGGGGCGGGGGTCGTGGAGGCAGGAGACTGCTACACCTGCCTGGGCAGCACCGCATGGACCGCCTGCCTGCGCATCGTGTACCAGCCTGACCTGGCGATGCGTCTCACCACGCTGCTCCCTGCGCAGCCGCGTCGGTGGGTGCAGTATGGCACGGTGCAGTCAGCAGGGAGCGCGTGGAGCTGGTTCCGCAGCCTGTTCGGCAGGGGGCTGAGCTGGGAGCGTCTCACCGCTGAAGCCGAGCAGGTTCCCGCAGGCAGCGACGGGCTGCTGTTTCTGCCCTACCTGAGCGGCGAGCGCGCCCCCATCTGGAACCCACAGGCGAAGGGCGTCTTCTTCGGCTTGCAGGCGCACCATACGCGGGCGCATCTGGCGCGCGCCGTGCTGGAAGGAGTAGCCTGCGCGCTGGGAAGTATCCTGCAGCTGCTGCGCGAGCAGGGAGCAGCTGGGCAGAGCGTGCGCGTGGTGGGCGGAGGCGCGCGCAACCTCCTCTGGATGCAGATACTGGCGGACATGTACGGCTGCCCTGTAGAAATCCCTCTGCATGCTGAGTCC
>JANWXG010000223.1 GCA_025057335.1 bacterium
CTTTGTGCTGCTCGCCTTCGGCGACCGATACATGAGCATCAGCGCCGTCGTGCTCATCGTGCAAAACCTGCTGGCATACACCGTCGGCGTCGTGCTGATGGAGAGCGGACGCGCCCATCGGATACCCCTCTTTCGGTCAGTAATGCGTCTTCCTGTGCTGTACGCCCTGATGGCTGCGCTGCTCCTGAACGCCTTCCGCATACGCCTGCCCGCACCGATATCGACGCCGCTGGACTATCTGGCGAACGCCCTCGTGCCCGTCGCTCTGCTCACCCTTGGCGCACAGATAGGCAGGGGCGTCGGTCGCCCTGTGCTTCTGCTAGTGGCGACTCCCGTCCTGTTGCGCCTAGTCGTCGCGCCCCTGCTGGCGATGGCGCTGGTTCCCCTGTTCGACTTTCCCCGCGACGTGCAGGCAGTACTGGTGGCGACCGCTGGACTGCCCATTGCGGTCAACGTGTTCATCCTGTGCGCCCAGTATCGCACGGGCGAGGCGTTCGCTTCCCAGATTGTGACCATCTCCACCCTGCTCAGCGCCTTCAGTCAATCCGTATGGCTAACGCTGCTGCGTCCGTAATCGCCCGGGCGTCCCTCGTTATTCTGGAATCCTTTGGTTATTCTGACTCCTTTTGTCATTCTGAGCGAAGCGAAGAATCTCGTTTTGCTGGTTGAGATGCTTCGCTGACGCTCAGCATGACAGCCCTAGATGGTCGCGCTCCGTCGTACGCCTGCGGATGCGACAGAGCGCATCCCTCCAGGCACTCTCTGGAGGGTCGCGCTCCGTCGCGACCATCCAAAACAACACCATTTGGAGGGTCGCGCTCCGTCGCGACCACTGAAAACCGTCAACTCAGCAGGGGAAGCACTCACGTGCTTCACTACAAGCCAGAGAGTTCGCCAGGCACACTCCCGAGCCATGCCACTGTGTTGGTAGTAGCGTACGTCAGTGCGCTTGTGTCATTCTGGGCAAAGCGAAAAAGGTGCTGAGATGCTTCGCTTGCGCTCAGCATGACACCCTGACGGCTCAGCAGGAGCCTCGCCCTCCAGACCCGTTATCATTCTGAGCAAGCTGTCTTGAGATGCTTCGCTGACGCTCAGCATGACAGCCCTGGAGGATCGCGCTCCGTCGCGACCACCTCTATACCCACGCCCCTAGCGGGTCGCGCTCCGCCACGACCAACCTACTGTGAGATACTTCGTTTGCGCTCAGCATGGCGTGCGTCGGTTACGGAGACGCTTCACTCTGTTCAGCATGACAGCGAGGATGCCCCTCTTCGCTCGCGCCCAAAAGTCTTTCTGAGTCGGCTCCCTCGCTTGCAGCGCTCTCTTCCTCCCAGACGATGACCCCAGTGCGCAGTATCTCCTCAAGAAACGTCGCGGGCCGTACCTGTTGTAGCTCTTGTGGCGTGCAAGCAAGGGCTTCCACAGGCTCCCAGATTCGTGCAGCGGCAACCCCCAGCGTTTCCAGGCGCGCTCGCAGCCCCATGCCATCCCAGTCAGGAGACACAACCAGCAGGTCGATATCGCTGACCGCGCCTGCCTCCCCTCGAGCATGGGAGCCGAAAAGGATGACCTTGCTAGGACGTACGCCCATCGATCTCAGCTGCTGACAGTATCTTCGGACGACGTGTCCGACTCTATCTGCTGCCTGATCCATTCCATGACCTCCCGACTGCGGAGAAGATAGTCCCAGGCAACCTCCTCCGGGTACTCCGACAGCGCTTGCGAAAGGTCTTGCGGATAGCGTGTGACAACCCCGGCATCGTTTATCATCCCAAGAAACTCCGCGTACTCTACGGGCAAATGCAGATTAGCTACTTGTGCTAACGCTATCAGATTATGCGTGCGTGGCGGAGTCTGATTAGTCTTCTCTACAATAGCAGCCTTCAGCGACTTCTCCACAGCCAGGTGGCAAAAGAAGACAGCATGCAGCCACCTACCTGCAGCAAGCATGTGCTGAGCGGATTCGACATCATACTCCGCTTGCCTCAGCCACTCCCTCGTTGCATCGAGCATACGGTTACCTCAACAACGTTTGCTATCACAGCGCCGACTCGCCGCGCTCGCCCGTGCGGATGCGGATGACCTCCTCCACCTCCGACACAAAGATTTTGCCGTCGCCAATTTCGCCCGTGCGCGCTGCCTCGGCAATCACCTGCACCACCTCCTCCGCCCGATAGTCCGGCACGACCACCTCCAGCTTCAGCTTGGGCAGGAAGTTGACCGTGTAGGTGTTGCCGCGATACTTCTCAGTACGCCCGCGCTGACGACCGTAGCCGCGCACGTCGGTCACGGTCAGCCCCGTGATACCGATTTCCTCTAATGCCTCTTTCACCTCGTCGATTTTGATGGGTCGGATGATACACTCTACTTTTTTCATCGCCCTCGCCTCACAGATGCGCTAGCACCGCATCGGTCATCTCTATTGTACCAACCTTTTTGCATCCCTCTTGCCAGATGTCTGGAGTGCGGTAGCCTTCCCGCAGGGCAGCCTCCACTGCTCGCTCGATATCCTTTGCCGCTTCCTCCATGCCGAAACTGTAGCGCAACATCATCGCCGCGGAGAGGATGGTCGCCAGCGGATTGGCGACGCCCTTGCCCGCGATGTCGGGCGCGGAGCCGTGTACAGGCTCGTATAGCCCGAACTTGCCCTCCCCCAGACTGGCGGAAGGCAACATGCCCAGACTACCTGTTAACATTGCCGCCTCGTCGCTGAGGATGTCGCCAAACATGTTTTCGGTCAGAATCACATCGAACTGATGGGGGTTACGAATCAGTTGCATGGCGGCGTTGTCTACCAGAACATGCTGCAGCTCCACGTCAGGATACTGCTGCGCCACGCGCGTCACCACCTCCCGCCACAGGCGCGAGGTCTCCAGCACGTTCGCCTTATCCACCGACGCCACCTTCCGACGTCTCCCCTGCGCCGCGCGAAAGGCGACGTGCGCAATGCGCTCCACCTCCGCCTCCGTGTAGACCGAGGTATCTACCGCCGTACGTCCCCCATCCCGCCGTTCCTTCGGCTGACCGAAATAGATGCCGCCCGTCAGCTCGCGCACCACGAGGATGTCCAGCCTGTCGCCTAATACTTCGGGTTTAAGGGGCGACGCCCCCGCAAGCGCAGGGAACAGCAGAGCTGGACGCAGGTTGGCGTATAAGCCTAGCTCCTTGCGCAGGGGCAGTAGCGCGCCTGCCTCGGGACGCAAGGCAGGGGGAAGATTATCCCATTTCGGTCCGCCCACTGCGCCAAACAGCACCGCGTCGGAACGGCGGCAGAGCTCCAGCGTCTCCGCAGGTAGCGGGTGTCCTGTTGCGTCATATGCTGCACCGCCGACGAGTGCCTCTTCGCAGTCAAACTGCACGTCGTATTTTGGCGCCACGTGCTCCAGCACGCGCCGCGCTTGCGAGACAATTTCGGGACCAATTCCATCGCCAGGTAAGACCGCTATCCTGTAACGCACCTTGCTGACCTCCTCGTAACATCACTTCTCCGATTACAGTCCTCCTTGTCATTCTGCCCATCGGAAGGTCGCGCTCCGTCGTGACCGTTGACAACCTTCGGCTCGGCGGGAGCCTCGCCTTCCAGATGTCATTCTGAGCGCAGCGAAGAATCTCGTTTCACTGGCTGCAGAGATACTTCGCTGCCGCTCAGTGTGACAGGAAAGGACGCCCCTTCGCCCTCGGCTCAGTACGGCGTGTCCCCCACACCAGCAGTCGGGACAGGGAAGCACCTCGGTCATCAGGATCCACATCAGTCGGCTCACCATGCAACCCGCGCCGAACTCCGCGCACAGGTATCCCACCTGCACTGTCTTCACGGAGCCATCCACCTACAGGCGCAGCACCTTGCCACGTGTGCTACGTAACGGGTCCGCCGCGTAACCGCTTCCCTTACAACACGCCCATTAGATACCGTGATAGGGGGCGCGCTCGCGCAGGTCGCGCGGAACTTCTCCACGTTCTAACACAGCGGGAGCATGTCTCTGGCGTGTTTGCGCAATCTTCCTCCCTTCGGGTAAACTAAGGCGGGAATCTATCGCGGAAAAGGACAGGCATGGTTCGAGTCGCGTTTGCTACCCTGGGTTGCAAGGTTAATCAATACGAGACGCAGCGCATCATCGACTCTTTCGAGGAGCAGGGATTCGCCATTGTCGGCTTCGATGAGCCTGCCGACCTGTATGTGGTCAACTCCTGCTCGGTAACACAGCTGGCGGAAAAGAAGTCCCTGCAGATGGTGCGCCGCTTCGCCCGTCAGAACTCGGAGGCG
>JANWXG010000224.1 GCA_025057335.1 bacterium
CCACCGCGTCGATGTCCTCTCGCCTCAGCACCTCGTTCCAGTCTGTGAGGGCAATCTCGGCGCCCGCTTCCTGCGCCCGTTCGCGAGCCAGCGCCTCGTCGATGTCACAGGTTGCCGTGATACGTGCGACCTCCTCGCCCAGGCTCTGCACAGCGCGCACGTGCGCCCGCGAGATGCCTCCACAGCCAATCAGTCCAATACGCAGGGGCTGGCTCATGGCTGCTCACCTCCTTTCGGCGTCCACCAGAGGGCGAAGGTGCTGAAGTCGCTGTCGCTATGGTTGCGCACCGTGTGCCAGGCGTTGGCGGGGATAAAGACCACATCGCCCTCGCGAATCACGTGCTCTTCCTCCTCAATGCGTAGAGTGGCTTCGCCCTGACGAACGTAGTAGAGCTTCGCTACTGGCACGCGCTCCGGTTTTTGCGCCATGCCTGGCTTGAGTACGCCGAAGGCGCAGCTGAACGATGCGCCTATCTCCTCGGCGGAGAACACCATCTGCGCGAGGATGGTGCCCTCGTGCGCGGGAAAAAGCGCCTCTGGGTCAAACGAGCGAACCTGCATGGTAGCCCTCCCGTGGTGTCTGCATACGCGCCACTGAGTTCGTGTAACAGAGGGAAGACTCCTGCGAACGCTATCCCTTCACGTATCGCCTATTGCCGTTCCGAGCAGGGCGAAGAACCTCAAGGTTTGCGAAGGTCAGATGCTTCGCTGCGTTCGGCGTGACAGGAGAACGGCTCGGCGGGAGTCTTAGACGAGTGTGCGGTGCTCCCTCATCCCCCAATCTCCCTTCTCCCAACGGGAGAAGGGGGTATAGGCGGTTGCAGCGCACAGTGTTGCCCCTCTCCCACTGGGAGAGGGGTAGGGGGTGAGGGCGGCTCGGCAGGAGGTTCGCCTCCAGACACCTCTCTGGAGGGCGAACCTCCTGGTGAGCCGATGTGGCGTGTTTACCAAGAGGAGACGTCTGCAGGAGGTATAATGAGGGCAAAGACATGAGAGAGGACAAGGAGCAACGGAAGGTGATCGAATCGCTACCCACCGTCAACGCTATCCTCAACTCGTTGAGCTTTGTATTTTTGGTGATAGGCAGGGCGTTCATCCGCAAGGGCGATATCGCCAGACACCGCGCCAGCATGATTGGAGCGCTGGTGGCGTCCGTGCTGTTTCTCATCAGCTACCTGGTCTACCATGCGAACGTAGGCGCCACACGCTTTGCTGCGCCCCCTGTGCTGCGAGCGGTCTATCTGACCATCCTCACCAGCCATACCCTCCTAGCTATCGTGATTGTGCCGTTGGTGCTGGCGACGCTGTGGCGAGCGGTGCGGGTGCAGTTTGAACGCCATCAGCGCATCGCGCGGTGGACGTGGCCGCTCTGGCTATACGTCTCGGCGACGGGTGTCATCATCTATCTCATCCTGTATGTGTTCTTCCCACAGTATGCGCAGCGGGGGTAGCCGGTTTCTCTTGACAGGGACAAGGTTTGCCGCGTACGATATCGTCGCGAGCCTGTTCCGGGGAAGCTGATGAGCGCGATACCACGTTACATCCTCTGGAGCAAGGGGCAGATAGACCTCACGGACGACTGGCAGCGGCGTTGGTATATTCGGCAGGTGTTGCTGTATGGTCGTGCCGAGGACGTGGCTCGCCTAGACTGGGAGGAAGTAGAGAGGCTGTTGCCCGAGCTGAATCTCCCTCCCGACGTCTATCGCCTGTGGGAGAGCTATTTCCGTGCGCGTCAAGCAACCGTCACCACATCACATCCTCAGCAGGGCACAGAGGGAACTTCTGAACCAGTTTAACCGACTTCCCGATGCGAGCGCTTTCTACCTGACGGGCGATACTGCCTTTCTTCGGAAGGGCGGAGCCTCGAGAGGCGGTAGACCTCTTCTTCATCCTGCAAGAGACGGATTTCTGGGAGCTGGCGGAGATGGCTGCGCAGAAAGACCCGGGCTTTGACCTGTACTGGATGGCGATCGCTCTGATGAAAGCCTCTTCCTACCCTCAAGAGCTGGAACGCTGGCAGTGCAGATGCTCCAGTCGCTCGATCCTGCTGCGCTCCGACTGCAGTTCAGCCAGCTGGCTCACGACATCCTCTCCAGGTTGGGACAAAGGTAGAGACTCTCTTTGTGAAATTGGGCGCAATTTTTTCGCGAATCGGGCGATTTGCCCTTGAAACGGGCGAGGCTCCTCATGTATAATTAGGGACGATAAACACTTGGTGGACGCAGGAATACCGAGCGTAAAGCTTTGATAATTATATTCGATGTAGATATCGCTCGCTTCGCATAGAATCACAGTGTCGACAACAGGCGAGGCTTGTAGTGCGCACTTCAGTGCGCTTCCCATAGACGTGTCATGTGCGGGATAAGAGTAGGGGAGAGCATTCCTTTTATCTCCTGTTGTGATAAAAAGCACAAACAGCGAATGGAGGCGTCCCATGCCGCAGGTCTTTCATCGCAGTACGAACACGATAGCGCGACTAAGCATCGTCACCGGAGCAGCATTAGTGGTTTCGGGTATCCTCATCGGCTCCAATCTGAGCCGCTCACCATACGTGACTCAAGTGGGAGCGCCCGTAGACCAGCCCGTTCCCTTTAGCCACAAGCACCACGTGAAGGAACTGGGCATCGACTGTCGTTACTGTCACGGTTCGGCGGAGAAGTCGGCCGTGGCGAGCGTACCCCCGACTCATACTTGTATGAGCTGCCATTCTCAGATTTGGACCAACAGCCCGTTGCTGGAGCCTGTGCGCCAGAGCTACCTGACGGGCGAGCCGATAAAGTGGAACAAGGTGTACGACCTGCCCGATTTCGTCTACTTCAACCACAGTATCCACATCCAGAAGGGCATCGGATGCGACACCTGTCACGGTCCCATCCACGAGATGAACATCACCTACAAGGCGCAGCCGTTGAGCATGGCGTGGTGTCTGGACTGCCATCGCCAGCCAGAGAAGTACATCCGCCCGAAGGAAGAGGTGTACAACTACGAGTATAAGCAACCTGCGAACCAGCTAGAGCTGGGCGCGAAGCTGGTCAAGGAATACGGCATCCGCAAGGAGCAACTGACCGACTGTTCGGTGTGCCACCGATAGGAACGGGGGAGGGATATGGAGGAGAAGCGTCGCCAACCACTGGACCTCGAGCAAATCCGCCGCAGGTTAGCAGCCGCGCGGGGGCGCCACTACTGGCGCAGTCTGGAGGAGCTGGCGGAGAGCGAGGAGTTTCAGCAGATACTGGAGAAGGAGTTCCCGCGCCAGTCCTCGCCGCTGGGGGCGTTCCTGCACCGTCGGCAGTTCCTGAAGCTGATGGGCGCGTCGCTGGCGCTAGCAGGGCTCGCCTCCTGCCGACCGCTGCCCCAGCGCAAGATTGTGCCTCAGGTGCAACAGCCCGAAGAGGTTATCCCTGGCAGACCGCTCTACTATGCTTCCGCGTTTGCACTGGGCGGTTATGCACGGGGCATCCTCGTGGAGAGCCATGAAGGACGCCCGACCAAAGTGGAAGGCAACGCGAAACATCCCGCCAGCCCGGGCAGCAAGGGCGTCGTCCCCGCTGGGCAGCAGACGAAGATTCACCCCGACGGCACGCCCGAACACCTGGGCGCCATCGACTCCTGGACGCAGGCCTCCATCCTGACCCTGTATGACCCCGACCGTTCGCAAAGCCCCGTGGAGCGAAACAGGATTGCCTCGTGGGCAGATTTCAACACGGCGCTCGCCGCCGCGATGGCACGGCAGGGGGCGGTGCGCGGCGCAGGGCTGCGCATCCTCACCGAAACGGTCACCTCGCCCACGCTCGCTGCGCTGATTCAGGAGGTGCTGAACAAGTATCCGCAGGCGAAGTGGTACCAGTACGACCCCCTGCACGCGGAACACACGCTGGCGGGCGCGCAGCTTGCCTTCGGCGAGCCGCTGAACACGATATACCGCTTGGATAGGGCGGCGGTCATCCTGTCCGTAGACTCCGATTTTCTCTACTACAGCCCTGCGGGACCGCGCTATGCGCATGACTACGCTACCCGACGGCGTGTGCGCGAGGGCACGCGCGAGATGAACCGCCTGTACGTGGTGGAAAGCACGCCGACCGTGACGGGTTCCGTTGCCGACCATCGTTTGCCCCTGCGCCCCTCGCAGGTGGCGCAGTTCACGCAAGCGCTGGCGAAGGCGGTGGGCTTGCCTGTGGACGCGCCTGCCCTGCCCGAGAACGTGCAGAAGTGGGTTGATGTCGTGGCGCGGGACCTGCAGGCGC
>JANWXG010000225.1 GCA_025057335.1 bacterium
AACGACAACGCCGCCGACCTGGTGCCCTTCCTGTACCTGACCGCGCATCTGCTCGCGCCCGAACGCTTGCCCAGTCTGAAGCGTGTGTTCGAGGTTGAGCGTCGGTTAACCAGCCGTCTGGGCGCGTTGCCCGACTGGTACGACCTGGAGAAGGGCGACTTTGTGCATCCGCAGGTGGAGGTCGGGCGTCTCCTCTTCGGCGCAGCGGAATACTGCAAAGACGGTCTGCTGCCGATGACCGAGCTGCTGGGCAGGGGATGGTGGACAGAGCGCATGGAGGAGCTGATAGAAGCTATCTTCGAACACGCGCCCGTGCGCTCCGAGTGGGGCGACCTGCCTGCCGACGACACCGAGGTAAACGGTGAGTTGCTACAGGTGCTCAGCCGCCTGTTCTTCATGACTCGGGATGAACGTTACCTGCGCTGGGCAGAGCACATCGGCGACGCCTATTGCTTGGAGGTACTGCCGCGCAACGGCGGCTTGCCTGCGCACCGCTGGGATTTCACTCATCACCGACCAATCCACGACGTACTGAGCCTGAACGACCACGGCAACGAGATTATCGGCGGGCTGTCCGAGCTGTATGTGATGGTGCGTGAGGCAGACTCCCGGCGGGCGCGCCGATACGAACGTCCTCTGCGCCAGATGTTCACACGCTTGCTAGAGCGGGCGCGCAACCCTGACGGCTTGTGGTACGGTTTGCTCACTGCCTCCACCGCCGAGGTGCGCCACTGCGCCGTGCCCGATACGTGGGGCTACGCGCTGAGCGGCGTATACACTTTTGGACTGGCGACAGGGGAGGAACGGTTTGTAGAGGCAGCGCGGTTGGCGCTGGAGCGTCTCTATCAGCCCCAATACCTGCTATGGGAAGGAGCGGACTCTTTTGCCGATTCTATTGAAGGCGCATTACTGCTGCTCAACCGCCTGTCTGTGCCCAGTGGCTTCCGCTGGCTGGAGGCGGTGCTTCCCCACCTGTTAGGCAAGCAGCGTGAGGACGGTATCGTAGAAGGCTGGTACGGCGACGGCAACACGGCGCGCACGCTGCTGATGACAGCGCTCTACTACACACAGGGAGTTGTACCCCGTCCTTGGCGTCCCGACCTGCGCGTAGGAGCCGTGCAACAGGGAGACATGATAAACGTTTCACTGCAAGCGGACGAAGACTGGCAGGGAACACTCGTTTTCGACCACCCACGCCATGTGGAAAACCTGCGTTTACCGCTCAACTATCCTCGTCTAAACGAGTTTCCAGAGTGGTTCCCTGTGCATAGAGGCAGAACCTACAAAGTGCAGGTTGACAGGAAGTCCTTCCTGTTACAGGGCGAGCAGTTGCTGAGGGGGCTACCCGTCACTCTCAGAAGAGGACACGCCCTGCGCGTGACAGTGAGGGAAGCCTCCTCTCGCTGAAGCTGTAAGGCTGTCTGCAAAGGGTTCTACAGAATTCTGGTAAAACGCTCTATTGACATTTCGCTGTGAAGGGGATACAATCAAAGTAGCACGGGGAGAATGTGGTGTCTCTTGTAGTATCGACAACGCGCTTTTCGAGGAAGCGGGAAAATACGCTGAAGGTGCGGAGGTGAAGAGCGATGAGAAAACCAGCAGGCTTTACGTTGATTGAGCTGCTCGTTGTCATCGCGATTATCGCGATCCTGGCAGCCCTCCTGTTCCCAGTGTTCGCACAGGCGCGCGACCGTGCCCGCGCAGCCAGCTGCCTGAGCAACATGAAACAGTTCGGGCTGGCTATCCAGATGTACAAGCAGGACTACGATGAGCGCTACTCCGGTCCCTACATCTACTACGATGGTCGGTGGAATGACTGCAACTACATCTACTGGTTCCCCGACCTGCATATGCCCTACGTGAAGAATAAGCAGCTCAAAATCTGTCCCTCTGGCAGAGGAGAGATGGCTTGGGCAAGCCCTAGCACGATGGACGTGCCCGGTCCCTGCGCGGGCAGCCTTGAGCCCTGGGCAGGACGATACTACATCAGCTACGGCTGGAACGAACTGCTGACCTGGGTCTGGCCTCAGGGTTGCAACGCCGCCTACCAAGGCAAGACGGGGCTGCCAACAGGCACCTCCGACGCAGCGGTGGAAGAGCCAGCGAACACCATCGTCATTTATGAAGGTGCTGGGTGGTTTGGCGCCTACGTCTTCTCCTCGTGCGAGATCGACCCCGTCGTGAGCTTGGGGGTCAGCTGGAACCCCACGATGTCGTACCGCCACTTTGAAGGGTTCAACGTGGCGTATGCCGACGGACATGCGAAGTGGCATCGTCGCGGTTCTACCCGCTGGGGACAGTGGACGATTCAGGGAGGCGACTAGCGATGGAGCCCCCGCTCAAGCGTGAGGTCTCGCCGACGGTGGTCGTCATAGTCATCCTGGCGGTAGTGGCGCTGGTAGCAGCAGTTTACTGGTTCACCCTAGGTGGTGGTCCGAAGACCGAGCCGATGCCGCGCCCGCCTGAGGGCATCGGCTCACTACCGCCTGCGCCGACAGCACAGCCTGCAGCACCGACGCGATAGAGGACACACCATTTGACTTCTCCCCCAGATTCGGATATCATTACCGTTGGACGGGATTGATGATTCTGGGGAGTAGTTGGGGAGATGCCTGAAATCCGTTCTATTCTGGCGACAGACTGCGGCAGCACGACCACCAAAGCCATCCTAATAGAAAAAAAGCCTGAAGGTTACCGCCTGATTGCGCGTGGCGAAGCTCCCACCACCGTCGAGGCACCCTTTGACGACGTGACTGTCGGCGTGCTCAATGCTGTGCGCGAGCTCGAGGAGCTCACAGGTAGAACCTTCATCCGCGACGGGAAAATCCTCACCCCGCAGATCGACGAGTGCACAGGCGTAGACGCCTATCTGTCTACTTCCAGTGCAGGCGGTGGACTACAGATGACCGTTGCGGGTGTAGTGAAAGTGATGTCGGCGGAGAGCGCGCAACGCGCCGCGCTGGGAGCAGGCGCGATTATTATGGATGTCATCGCGGTAGACGACGGGCGTAAGGACTACGAGAAGGTACAGCGTATCCGACAGCTACGCCCGGACATGATCCTGATGTCGGGCGGAACAGACGGTGGCACGGTCACTCACCTCGTGGAGCTGGCGGAGATGCTGGTCGCCGCTGACCCCCGTCCGCGTCTGGGCGGGATGCGTCTGCCCGTCATCTTCGCAGGCAACAAGGACGCACGGGAACCTGTTCAGCAGCTGCTAGACGGCAAAGTAGACCTGCGTATCGTGGACAACCTGCGTCCCACACTAGAACGCGAGAACCTCGGTCCTGCGCGCGAAGCCATCCATGAGCTGTTCCTCGAACACGTGATGCAGCAGGCGCCTGGCTACAGCAAGCTGCTCAGCTGGACAAGCGCAGACATTATGTCCACCCCCAACGCAGTAGGCAAGATTATGCAGACCATCGCCGAGATGCGCGGCATCAACATCCTCGGTGTGGACATCGGCGGCGCCACCACCGACGTGTTCTCCGTATTCGGCGGCGTGTACAACCGCACAGTGAGCGCCAACCTCGGCATGAGCTA
Source organism: bacterium (assembly GCA_025057335.1). GTDB lineage: Bacteria > Armatimonadota > HRBIN16 > HRBIN16 > HRBIN16 > HRBIN16. The sequence goes on from JANWXG010000225.1 coordinate 3,544, forward strand.
CTCCATCTGCAACGTGCTGGTGGAAACGGGCGTGGCGAACATCCGTCGCTGGCTGCCTTTCGAGATCGACGAACGCGACCTACGCAACCGTCTGCGCAACAAAATGATTCGCCCCACCACCATCCCGCAGATGCTGGAAGACCTGTATGTGGAGCACGCTGTAGCGCGCGAGGCGTTGCGTCTGGCGTTTGAGCACCACAAGTCACTGGCGCGCGGGCTAAAAGGCGTGCAGCAGCAGCGCACCATCGGTGAGGCGCTCACGCAGGAAGACACGGGCAAGACGCTGGTGGACATGATGGCGTTGGACATGATTGTGGGCAGCGGCGGGGTGCTCAGCCACGCGCCGCGTCGGGCGCAAGCCGCCCTAATGATGATGGACGCCTATCAGCCCGAAGGCGTGACCATGCTTACTGTGGACTCCATCTTCATGATGCCGCAGCTGGGCGTGTTGTCCACCATCCATCCCGAGGCGGCAACCGAGGTGTTTGAGCGCGACTGCCTGGTGATTCTGGGCACCTGCATCGCGCCCGTCGGCACGACCAAGGACGGTGACGAGGTATGCACTCTGCGCATAGCGGGTGAGACACACCAGCTGCGCTATGGGGAGCTGCGCGTGTTCCCGCTCCACGAGGGTGAGAAGATGGAAGTGGAAATCCGCCCCACTCGCCAGTTCGATGTGGGCGCTGGAAGGGG
>JANWXG010000226.1 GCA_025057335.1 bacterium
CCCGCTCGCATTATAATTCTACACCCATTCCGTCCGGTTGTCAAGCGTTTGCAAGGCGCCGTTCGCGCATATCGCCGCGTTACTCTACTGACTTCCCGAACACCCTCTGTTAGCATGGATTTTTCTTCTGCGGGAGCTATCCCCTGCTCTTCCACAGTATTGAATCGTGTGCAGGCAGTAGGGAATAATAATCCGTGAGAGGCGTTGCGCAACCTGGTGAATTGAGGTTGGGGCGAACTGATGGATGAACAGGGTATGACCGCCGCGTGTGGCTCTCATGCCGAGGAACAACCTGTGTCTCAGCTATTGTATAGCGCGCTCAGTTGTGAGGGGGACGGCACATTAACAGTGGGAGACCTTCTGCAGCGCATGGAAGAACGCGGGTTTGGATTGGTGCTGATGCTTCTGTCCATCGTGGCGCTGATACCCGTGTTGCCTCCTGGAGCGTCGGGTGTGGTGGGCATGTTGTGCATCCTGGGCTCCCTCCAGATGGCGTGGGGGCGTCTGACCCCCTGGCTACCTCGACGGATGCGCGCCTACGTACTTTCAGAAAGGTCAGTCACGATACTGCGCACGCGCGGGGTTCGCTTGCTGCGCGGTATCGAAAAGCTCTCACGCCCCCGCCTAGCGCCGTTCAGCGACGTGGTGTTACTACGGCTGGCTTCAGTGCTGGTGTTCCTGATGGGCGTGGTGATGTTCCTGCCCCTACCCTTCATGAACTCGCTACCAGCTCTGTCCGTGATGGCTACTGCTTTTGGTCTGCTCAACCGCGACGGCGTGTTCCTGACGATAGGGGCAATCATCGCCGCAGTAGTGCTCTCGCTCGTGGGAGCCTCCGCCAAGACGATATGGGGGATCATACAGTGGGTGCATGACTGGCTCCTGTCTTCTCAGGGCACCTTTCAGAGTAGCCTGCCGATGTAGAGCAACGCCACGCTTCTGGTTCTTCTCCCCCTCCTGCGCGGATAGGTTCTCCCCCCTTGTCATAGCCTGTGGAGTAAAGAAGCTTACACAAATCCATCGCCGAACACAACGCTAGCGCAGGAACGCTTCTTCTTGGGGGATTGGCGCTCTTGAAAGGGGAGATTTCCCTGCTCCACCCAGTGATGTTGTTCGGAAAATTTTTGGGAACACCTGCTGCAAAACTTGACATCTGCCGATGCCAGTGGTATACTGGAGTGCAAACGTTTGCATGAGAGCGGTTGTCCAATGTCGGTCACCATCAAGCAAATTGCGCAGCGGGTTGGGGTTTCGCCTGCAACAGTGTCGCGGGTGCTGAGCGGGCGGGGGGCGCATCTCATCTCTGAGAGCACGCGCCAGCGCGTCTGGCAGGCTGCTGAAGAGCTGGGTTACCAGCCTAACCTCGCGGCGCGCTCGCTGGTGACAGGACGCACAGGCGTAGTGGCGCTGTGGATGAGCCAGCTGTACACCAGCTTCCACGCGCGGGTGGTGCAACTGGTAGAGGAGCACTTGCATCAGCAAGGGTATGATACCCTCATCCGATGCATCTCTCACCTCTCAGGCACGGCGTGGCACGGCATGGGGCGGGTGGACGGCATCTTAGCGCATGAGGGGGCGGTGCATCTGCCAAAGGTGTGGAGGACGCTGCAGAGACGCAGGGTTCCTCTCGTCAGCATGGGCGCCTACGTGCTCACTGAAACCGACCACGTAGGTATTGACCTCTTCCACGGAGCCGTCCAGGCAGTACAGCATCTGCTGGAGGTGGGCTGTCGGCGCATCGCTTACCTGGTGAACGCCGAGTCACGTTACGCTGGCGACGCCCGTCGCGACGGCTATGACCATGCGATGAGAGCAGCGGGGTTAGCGCCAGAATGCATCATCGCACCTGACCAGTCGCGCGCAGAGGCTAGTCTAGCAGTGCGCCGCTACGTGCAGGAGTTCGGTTTGCCCCATGGCATTTTCTGCCACAACGACGAGATGGCGATCGGCGCGTACCATGGCTTACGTCTGCTGGGCGTGCATCTCCCCGACGAAGTAGCTCTCGTCGGCTGCGACGGCATTGAAGATACGGAGTATCTGGATGTGCCGCTCACCACTATCCGTCAGCCACTGGAGGAAATGTGCCAGCTGGCTGTGCAGTTTTTACAGAAGCGCCTCGCTGAACCACAAATCGAGCGGCAGAGCGCTTGGTTGCGCCCGAAGCTAGTCGTGCGGGCGTCGACACAACGCAGGTAGAGGTACGTCCCACGACTGAAACAGAGAGGGAAGAAGAATATGACGCTATACGCATTGGTGTTATTTACTCTTTTGGTTCTCCTGGTGTTCGCGAACAGCGGTTCCGCGCAGACGAGCCCGCGCTACTACGCACGGGAAGCAGTACACGACCAGTATGGGGTTATCGCCCCCTGGTACACGGGACTGAACGGGCAGTGCGACTGGCGCGTGCGCATTGCTGCCGAGACGCTGAAACGCTTCCCCTGGACGGACACCAGCAACGCCATCGTCGCCGCGCCACACTACGTGTTCACCAGCCTGTGGGCGATGGACGCCGAAGGCAAGATCACCCCAAAAGACCCGGGCGACTGGATGAACGGCGACATCGGTCAGCGCGCTACTAGCGTGCTGATTGGCTTCAGCGACTACTACCGCTACACGGGCGACGCCTCTGCCATTGCGCACATCACCTATATGGCAGATTACATCATAGAGCACTGCGTCACCCCACCCGACCACGAATGGCCGCGCTTTTTTATCAGTGTTCCCGTCAAGGGCAAGGCGTATGGCAAGGCAGATCCCAACGGGATGATTCAGCTCGACCTGTGCGGTTCGGTGGGCTACGGGCTATTACGCGCCTATCAGGTGACGGGCAACAGGCGTTACTGGGAGGTGGCGAAGCACTGGGGCGACCTCTTCGCCCAGAAGTGCGACCGCACGCCAGGGGCAGACCCCTGGGGCAGGTACGCCAACCCCGAATCGGCGCCATGGAAGAACAACAAGATGACGGGCGGCGTGACCATGGTGCTGACCTTTCTGGACGAGCTTATCCGCCTTGGGTATACAGGCAAAAACGGCGAGATTGTCTCGGCGAGGGATGCTGGCAGGCGTTACCTGCGCGAGAAGTTGCTTCCTGCGTGGGCGGTAAATGACACCTGGGGCAGGTACCTCTGGGATTGGGAAAATCCGGTGCAGAACTGTCTCACCACGCCCGACGCGGCGCACTACCTGCTGGAGCATCAGGAAGCCTTCCCCGAATGGCGGACGGACGTGCGCAACATCCTCACCCTCTTCCTGAACCGCTCCAGCGTCAGCCCAGAGTCCAACGGCGACGTGTATAGTGGGGCATGGGCATTCCCCGAATCCAGCAACTGCTGCGGGCGGTCGCTGTGGTACTCGCCGCTGTGCCTCGCCCCTGTGCTGGCGCGATACGGTGTGGAGGCGGACAGCGCGTGGTGTCGCGAGCTGGCGTACCGCATGATGGTATTGCAGACGTACGACGGGCACGAAACGGGGTTCAGTGAGGACAACATCGACGGCGGAGTCATCGTTAACAGCACCTGGTTGAATATCGCGCACCCGCTTCCCCTGCGGATGATCCTGTGGGCGATGGCGTGGTTGCCAGAGGAGCTGGGCGCGAATCGCGAAAACCACATCATGCGCTCCACCGCAGTGGTGCACTCGGTGGTGTACGGCAAAGGGCGGATAGAATATTCTACCTTCGACGCGCCAGAAGGGACTGTGGAGGTGCTGCGGCTCGCCTTCGTGCCGAACAGGGTAGTGGCAGACGGGAAACCCCTGCGCCGTCGCAACACTCTGCGTGAAAACGGCTACACGGTGAAGCGATTGCCCAACGGCGATGCTATCGTGCAGGTTCGCCACGACGGCGCCACGCACATCGTCATTGAGGGCAACGACCCGCAACAGGTCATCCCCGCCGACCAGCTGGCTTACGAGGGCGACTGGAGAAGCGAGGAGAATGGCGTACGCTTTGCGGAGAGCGCAGGGGCTTCCTTCACAGCGACCTTCGAGGGCAATCAGGTGCGCGTGCTGGGGCGAGTAGACCGCTTCGGCGGTCTGGCGGATGTGTATCTGGACGGCGTGAAGCAACTGGTTCCCATCGACTGCTGGAACCCCACAGCGCGTGAGGGGCAGGTGCTCTATTACCGGAACGGTCTTGCGCCGGGCAAGCACACGCTGAAGGTGGTCGTGCGCGGTGAGGGCAACCCGCGTTCTCGGGGGAAGCGGGTGGCTGTGAGCGAAGTGCAGTGCTCCTCGG
>JANWXG010000227.1 GCA_025057335.1 bacterium
GGTGATAATCAAGCGGGTCGGCGTCACCTCCTGCACGTTGTCGCGCAGATGGCGCACCTGATACACCCGTCGCCCCCGATCGGTTTGCACGTCCCAAGTAATCGTGCCATACTCCTCGCGCACCGAGTATACCTTCTGCACGACAGGAACGAAGTAGCGCCTGTCCAGTTCCTCCTCAATGATGTGGCGCGATTCGGGGTCTAATCCGTGCAGTGACTGGAGGATGCCGATTTCTTGGTCCATGCCGTCGCGCAGGCTGATGAAGTGGTTGGGGTCGGAGAGGGGGAAGCAGCGCACGACGTGCACGCGCAGGATGCTGCGTTCGCCCTCGATGGTCATGCGGATTTGGCTGGAGCCGGGCGTGCGGAACAGGCGTATTTGTGCGGGTTCCAAGAAGCGCACCTCGAAGGTGGGCACGTCTCGGAAACGCAGCATTTCTAAACGAACGCCACGACTGTCGACGTCCATCGGCTTCACCTCTGCCGCAGAGAGGCTGACATGCTTGCCTCAGCAGCGCTGCATTCTACCTTTCGCTTCCCCCACGGGCTAACCCTCTCGGTTTACCGCTTCACGATATGCTTGCGCTTGGCGCGGTCGATTCCTGCATCGCGCTTCTTCTCGTCCAGATGCCATAGCCCACCGCGCAGGTAAAACGCCTGAAACGCGCTAAGCACCGAGGCGACCCGGCGCCGCTTGGTGCGTCGGATGACGTTGACCTCGCTGAGGATGCTCAGGAACTCCATACCGCCGCGGTGCGTGCTCAAAATCTCGCAAATGATGTCGAACGTGGAGTAGGTCTGCGCCATGCGCACGCCCATGTCCAGCAGCTCTTCGTAGCGGGCGCGACTGATGTGCACTCGCTGGTCCAGAGTCTCCTCCCAGCGCACCTTGAATACGAACGGGTCGTCGGTGCGAGTGAGGGTAAACACCAGCCCCGACACTGCCTCGCGCGTGGCATACCAGTCCAGCAAACCGAAGAGAAGCCGCGCTTGCTGGTTGACGTATACTTCGGAGTAGCATTCTCCTGTCGTCTCGTCGATAAAGGTGACCTGCTGGAAGCTGGGTTCCTGCTGGAAGAAACCAGCGGGAATCTGACACAAGGGGAAGGTGCCAATCTCCTTATGGCCCGCTTTCACCACGCATTGCACGCTTTCTGGTACGGGCAAGATGGTGAGCTCCCCCTCCTCGTCTCCGACATCCTGCGCGACAGGGTCGAGGATGTCCGAGCGCAACGTGCCGGATAGCCCCTCGTCGTCCAGGTCGATCTCGAGAGGGTCGCCCTCCTCCGTGTAGAACTGCACTTCTGGGAAGTGCAGGCTCTCGGGCACGTCAAAGAGGTAGGGCGGCAGGTTCATCTTGTTCACAAAGCGATGTCCTCCCAGCCACATCACCCGTTCATCCTGCCTTAGGGAGAGCGAGATAGTCTCCACGTCGTTGGTGTAGGTGGGGTCGCTGGGGGTGAGGTCGAAGAAGGTACGTGCTAGCTCCTCGGCAGTTACCACGGCGGGCGACTGTAGTATCCGCTGTACCATCTTCTCCACATCTTCTACCGAGAGCACTAGCGGCTCTGCCATCAGCTGCGCCAGGACACTCGCCATCTGCTTGGCTTGCGGGCGAATGGCTTCGATGAACTGCGGTATCCACTCTGCCAGTGCCCAGTGTGTTACTGGCTCCAGCGCTTGGGGCTCCTGCAGGGGCAGTGAAACCAGCTCCTGCTTGTCTAATAGATTGGCGTATGCCTGCACCGCGTCGAACGAGTCGGGAGCCAGGTACCACTGCAAGAACGCCACAAAGCGAGAGGACAGGGGGGTTCCTACCTTGCGCAGCAAGGCGACCGTGGCCTCGGGAGAGCCGTCGTATTGTGGATGCTCTTCCAGCAGGCGGCGTGCTGCGGCGAGGTCGACGTAGTTGTAGAAGGCGGTATCCTCGACGCTATCGTACTCAAGGCGCAGCAGCCAGTCGCGCAAGCCCACGCGATTGTCGGGCAGACGGAAAAAGTGCTCGCCAGACAAGCGATAGACCGCTACTGCCATCGCTTGTGGGGTGCGATGATACACTTCAGCGAGCAGATAAGCTAGGGACTCTAGCGACACGGGCTGTCCGAGGTGACGTAGTATTTGCTCGACCAGCGCATGGACTGGGCGCGTTGGCTCTTCAAAGCGGATAGCGAGTGTCCACCGCCTTTCGGTAGAGGTGAACAGGTCGGAGTTGGCGCCCAGCACATAGCGCAAGAGGTCCATGTCCAGCAGAGGCAGCTGGCAGGCATCCTGCAGCTCCGACATCTTGACAGGCTCCTTGAAGCCCAACAACGCCTTCGCGAGGGTAGCTCGCAAGAAAGACTGCGCGACTGTTTCCGTGCTCGGCACGATGACTGGATTGCTCACGGTGAAACCTCCTCCTTCTGCCTAGTGATGACAGGCAGGCTTAGGGTGTTGTCCGCTATCAGGTCGTATGGGGTAGCGTCTGTCACCCGGACGGTAAGGAACTCTCCCGGTCTCGCTGCTCTCGCACGCACTAACACGGTGCCATCGACTTCAGGCGCATCGCGGAAGGAGCGTGCCACCCAGAGATGTTTCTGCTTGGGGTGGGGAGCCTCTACAAGCACTTCCAGCTCACGTCCGACCCAAGCACGGTGACGCCGCAGGGAAATCTGCTGCTGGAGGCGCATAAGGCGGTGGTAACGCTCGTTGGCGACGCGAGGGGGCACCTGTTCTGGCATCTTCTGTGCGGGCGTGTCCTCCTCGGGAGAAAAGACAAAGGCTCCAGCGCGGTCGAGCTGTGCCTCCTCCAAAAACGAGAGCAGATTGGCAAAGTGGCGTTCTGTTTCGCCTGGGAATCCCACGATAAAGGTGCTACGGATGGTCATGTCGGGATGCGCCTCGCGGAGACGACGGATCAACTGCAGGTAGCGCTCCCTGCCGGGCGGACGGCGCATCGCGCGCAAGATTTCGTCGTCGGCGTGCTGTAGCGGCACGTCCACATAGGGTAGCACGTTTGGGGTGTTCGCAAGCGTTTCGATGAATTCCTCTGTCACACGCGAGGGATAGCAATATAGCACGCGAATCCAGCGAAACGCTCCTAGGCGAGACAGTTCACGCAGCAGATGAGGCAGCATCTGTTTGCCGTAAAGGTCTAATCCGTATTGTGTGCTGTCCTGTGCGATAAGGTTGACCTCGCGCACGCCGCGCCGTGCGAGGTCTTCTGCCTCCGCCAACACCCGCTCCAACGGTTTGCTCACGTGCGCGCCGCGAAAAGAGGGGATGGCACAAAAAGTGCACTTATGGTCGCACCCCTCAGAAATCTTCAGGTAGGCGCTCCACGGGGCGGTAGAGAGCACCCGTGTGCCGGTGCGCGCCCAGCGGTGCTGGGGAGGTGTCTGCTCGATGAGAGGCTGCTCCGCCGACAGAGCCTGTCCGACCACTTCGTGGATGCGCGCCATCTGCCCCACGCCGATGAGCGCGTCTACCTCGGGCACCTGCTCGAGCAGCTTCTGCCCATAGCGCTGCGAGAGACAGCCTGCAACAATCACCTTCGCCCCGCGACGGCGCTTCCAGCGCAGGGCGTCGCGGATGGCATGCAGCGACTCCTCCTTCGCGCTAGCAATAAAGCCACAGGTGTTGACGATAATCGCATCCGCATGGGAAAGGTCGGTGGTCAGCGCGTAACCCTGCTCCGCCAGAACGCCTAACATCTCCTCGGCGTCGACCACGTTCTTGGCGCAGCCCAGATTCACTATCGCGACAGTGGGAGGATTCCCATTTGCACGAACTGCTGACATACTCACCTCACAAAAGAGGCGCACGTTAGTGCGCCAACATAGTATACCACGTTCGCAGGGGATGGGTCAAAGCGGGAAAGATGTTGCCTTGACAGAAACAGGACTAGGAGAGGTGGAAAGCTGAACTGCACGCCGCAGGTCTCAACGCCTCCGCAGCAACACAATCCGATTAGTGTTCGTGCCCTTCACGCGGTTGCTCACCCCCCAAATATGCGCTGTCTTGGTGAAGTGCTGGTCGTTGATGACGATGGCTTCGGGTTGCAGAGGGAGCCCACTCACTGCGTCGAGCACGACCTCTTCCAGCCGTATCTGCCCGCCTCGCACCTCGCCCACCTCGAAGGCAATCCATCCGCCCGGTTTCACGACACGCGCCATCTCCACGAAGACCTGGCGCATCGCCTCACGCCATTCCTCCACGCTA
>JANWXG010000228.1 GCA_025057335.1 bacterium
ACTGCAGACACAACGGATGTTGCGGCTGCAGCCCCCAGCACCCTACGACGGGAGCGGGCAAACCGAACGCGGTCGCCAAGTGCCCTCCCTGCCTCGACAAACAGGGAAAACAGCAGGCTTATTGCCGCCACGCTAGCAAACAGCGGAACCTGAACCCAGACCGGGGGACGCCCAACGCCCACTGCGTACAGGCACACTAGCGTCAAGCTCCAGTAGAGTGGGCTAGTGAGTGCCAACCAGAGGCACATTGCCCAAAGCCGCAGGAACGCCCTCATCCGTCGTGTCCTCGCTGTAGCAAAGCCTGGAGTACCTCCTCCATCGTCGGGGCGCGCTGCAACAGGATTTCCTCCGACAGCAATTCACCCTGCTTCGCCGCGTCTTCTCGTTCCGCAGGGCGGAAAACCCGTACTGGTTGCAGCGGCGGAGTGACGTGAGCGCTTCGCAGGGAGAGTACTTCTAGCTCCACGCAGCGGCGGAGACGCTCCGGCGTGTCCAGCGCCACCAGACGCCCTTCGTGCAGTAGAAGCACGCGGTCTGCCAGCTCCGCCTCACGCGCCGAGACCGTAGCGTAGAGCAAAGCCAGCTCGCGACGGGCGCAACGCGCGTCCACTTCCTCCCAGAACCGCTCTCGCGTGCGCTCATCCAGCGTCTCCAGCAGACCATCGACCACCAGCAGACGCGCCGCTACTGCCACAGCGCAACACAGCTCTAGCTTTACCTGCTCGCCGGGCGAGAGCCGACCGACCTTCTGCTGTCGCCGTGCGCTCAGCCCGAAGAGCTCGAGCAGCTCGTAGACGCGGCTGCCGTGCGGAGAGAGGAAGACACCCTGCAGCTGGGCACACCAAAGAAGCTGCTGCAACACACTTGCGCGTGGCAGAAGGCGGGGGCGTTGTGCGGCATAGCCTGTGCTGGAGTGAGAGGTCTGCCAGACCACCTGACCTCTATGGGGATGCAGCCCCAGCAATGCACGGAGTAGAGCGGTCTTGCCTGCGCCGTTGCGTCCATATATGCACAGTCGCTCCCCCGCGCGCAGCGTGAACGACACCTCCGACCGCACGCGCGGCGGAGCGGTCAGACCGTGCACTTCCAGTACAATCGATGTCGCCATCTCGCACTCACGGCGCCCGTCGCACCAGACGAGTCTGCATTAGCACCCACGGCTCGAAAGCGGAACACCAGCCTCGCTCGCCTGTGAGCGCGATACGAACGCCCAGAGCCGCATTCACCTGCCAGCGAGCCGCTCCACGCGAGATGCCGACACGGTAGAGCATGCGCCCGTCGGGGAGTGCGCTCACCTCCAGCGAGGGCGCAGGCGCCTCCACCCATACGCCTTGCGCGCCGTCCCAAACGCGAGCGGTCGCCTCGGGCTTCTCCACGCCGCGCGTTCGCACACGCACGTTCAGGTTGTCATCACCGGTGAACCAGCCATCGTTCCGCAGGTCGAGGTCGATCTCCACATCGCACGCCTCTCGGCAGGCGATGCCAAACTGCAGCTGGCGCTCGCTCCACGCAGCGAAGATGTCGGCAGACAGGAAGCGGTTCTGCGCCCGGGCATAGCGGAACCAGCTGTTCGGTTCTCCCTGTAACGTGCCGTAGGGGATGAGCAGCACCGCTTCACGGGGCAGTCGCCATGTCGCCCCCTCCTCGCGACAGCCGATGCCGTCGGGCAAGCCGTTATCTAGCCGATAGCCGAAGAAGATGCCTGCCATTGTCTGGCGCAGATCGTCGGCGCGAGCGTTGCCCGGGCGCGCCACTCTGCCCATCCGCCTCTCGTCCAGCGGCAGGCGCGGGTCATCGTCAGGGATACCGTTCCCGTTCACATCGTCCACTTCCCACACCTTGCCAAAGCGCATTTGGAACCAGTCTGCGGGACGCCATTGGCGGCAGATGTAAGCGTTCACATCCCAGTGCTGACCGTACCTGCCCGGATGGATGGTCGGGTCGGGATGATTCAACCAGAACTTGGGCACACCGCTGCGCTCGAAGAAGGCGTCCAGCTGATGGCTGTACTCATGGCATAACAACCACGCCAGCTTGCCAGTGATGGCGAAAGTCGAGTAGCCAAACGATGTGAAACCTCCTCCGCCTACATCGCCCAGCTGGTCGAGCTGTGTTGCGTCGTAGCCAGCGGCGGGCCAGATGGAGACCAGGCTATCGTAGTCCTCTATCCGCTTGCCCTGCGCTTCGAGGAGAGGTTGGATATGTTCGCGCACGTTCTCTGGAGCAATCCAGCCGCGCCGCACGCGAGCGGTTGGCTCCTCCACGAACAGGTAGTCCTTAAGGTTCAGATTCAGGCGGAAGTGCGTGTTGCGGAAGTACCACTCGCGCGTCTTGGCAAACTCGCGCTGCACCTTTTCGCCTACCTGCTCACGTGTGAGGGAGTGCTTGTTGCCGTCCACGTCCGCGTTCAGGTAGATAACGGTCAGCACATCCAGAGTCAGCACGTGCATCTTGCCCTTCGGCGGGGCGCTGAGGAAGGAGTACACCTTGGAGACGTTGCTCTCTCCGCCTGCAAGCACGGGTAAGGCAGGAGAAAAACGGTAGAAGATGCGCTTGGAAGGCGGCAGCCCCCGTAGCCGAACCAGCATCTCCCGACGCGCTCCGTGCCAGCGCATGGTCTGCTGACGCCAGGAGGCAGGGTTCTGTTCGTCCGTGCCATACCAGACAGTGGCTTCCGTTACGGGGACAGGGCTACGCCAGCGAATCGCCGCCTCGCCCGGCTGCAGGGTCACTACGGGGTCAGGCTCACTCAGGTCGGGCGGCAGGATGACCACCCGCCCCTTCGCCTCATCAGCCAGCACGACGCGGTCATCGGGTAGTAGCGCAATGGCGCCTGCGCGCCCGATTCCGCCCATGGAGAAAAGCCCTGTGTGCGCCACGCGGTCGCCTCGCTCCGTAATGATGCGGATGGCACCACCGTCCTCGTAGTAGCCCAGCGCCCCCAGCGTCACCAGATGCCCGCGCGAATTGACGCACACCTGCAACGGGTCCAGCCAGGCGGGTACCTCCTTCACTAGCTGCGCCTCGCCGCGCAGGGCGGAGTAGCGATATATCTTCACACGATGGCGGTTGACACGACGGTCAGTATCAGTGACCAGGATGCGCCCGCGTCGGTCTATCGCAATGCTCGTAGGATTGAGCAGCTGTTCGGGCTGTCGCCCCGCGCCTGCAAAGGTGGTCACCCGCTTGCCATCAGCGGTCAGCACGTGCACGCGGTTGTCGGGGCGCGTCAACAGGAAGAGGCGCCCAGAAGGGTCTACGGCGAGGTCCACAACCTCCTGCGTCTCCTCCACAGGCAATGGCAGCGTGCGCAGGTAGCGACAGGGCGGTTGTGCCTCGAAGATTTGCACCCGACGCGCGGGCGCATCCAGTATCCACACCTCTCCGCGCACTACTAGAACGCGCTGGGGTAAATTCACCTCTCGCTCGCCTGTCCCTCGCGGAGCAGCCTGAGCGAGCATTTTCCCCTGTAGGGAGAACACTTTGAGGGTAGTGTCATCTACGGTAGCAACGTAGAGCGTGCCGTCCGCGCCCACTGCCACGCTACGCGGCTGCCCTAGCGGCTGCGCCGACACCGAGAGCACGCAAAACACCAGAAGGGCGACAATGCTTCCTGCCATTCCTCACCTCCTCCCTTATGTTACGCAGGGCAAAGACAGGTGTCAAGAGCGTCAGCTAGGGCTTTACCTGTTAGTGTTAAGGGGAGAATTTTCTGAACACACGCCAACTGGTTTCATTGGAGGTGTGAAACCTCACCCCCGTCCCCCCTTCCCTACCAAAGAAGGGGGGGATGGCTCCCCTCTCCTCATAGGAGAGGGGATGGGGGTGAGGTTCATCCCCCTTCCCCTATAGGAAAGGAGCGGGGGGAGAAGTCTTAATCCACCAGAAGGAGGTGAGCACGATGCGCAAGGAGTTGAGGGCACTCATCGAGGAGCGCAACCTGCAGCAGCTGAAGGCACTGCTGACCCACATGCCCGTTGAGCAGATTGTAGAAATCCTGCGCGAACTGCGCCCCGAGGAGCAGGTGGTGCTGTTCCGCTTGCTCTCTAAGGACAAGGCGCTGGAGACCTACGAGACGCTCACCCGCAACGAGCAGATTGCCCTCGTGCAGGCGATGGAGAATCCCGACATCCTGTCGCTGCTGCTGGAGATGGACACGGATGAGCAGGCGGAGCTGCTGGAGGAGCTG